>JAQGHS010001020.1 GCA_028291605.1 Planctomycetaceae bacterium
GCTGGCCGGCGGGCCGACTCAGCACGAGACCTACGATCCCAAGCCTGATGCACCCTTGGAATACCGTGGGCCCCTGACTGCCATTGATACTAAGCTGTCAGGTGTGTACTTCAGCGAGTTAATGGTCGAGCAGGCACGTATCGCCGACAAGCTGGCCATCATCCGTTCGATCACCCACGACTCCGGCAGTCACAGCACGAGCACCCACCTGACGCAGACTGGCTACTACCTTCGCAATCCGCAGAATCGCGAAAATGAGATGCCGTCCGCGGGATCGATTACTGCCAAGCTGCGCGGATCGTCCGAGGAAGGGGTGCCGGCTTACGTTTCCATTCCTGGCAGCACGCGATTCGGCCGCGCGGCGTGGATGAGCCGGGCGTACAATCCATTCGAGACTGTCAACAACGCGGATGTCGCCGATTTCCAGGTTCCGAACCTGACCTTGAATCAAAGTTTGACCGGTGACCGACTGCAGGATCGCCGCACTCTGCTGACGGCATTCGATGGGTCACGTAAGCAAGTTGACAATCAGGGCGTCGCCGACGCGATGGACCAGTTCACGCGTCAGGCGTTCGAGTTGGTCACAGGACCAGCGGCGAGAAAAGCGTTCAATCTGGCGGCGGAAGATCCTCGCATCCGAGCCAAATACGGTCAGAACCCGACCGGCCAGAACATGTTGCTCGCTCGCCGGTTGGTTGAACATGGAGTACCGTTCGTCACGGTCCGAGTCAACGGCTGGGACGACCACGGGAATATCGCTCAAGCCATGAAGGGCAAAGGCCCGTCGTATGATCAAGGGGTCGCCGCCCTGGTGGAAGATATTTACGCACGTGGGCTGGATAAACAGGTGCTCGTCGTGTGCATCGGTGAATTTGGTCGCACCCCGCGTGTCAACGCCAGCGCCGGCCGTGATCACTGGGGTCAGGTGATGAGCGTGGTCCTGGCGGGCGGTGGTTTGAAGACCGGCCAGATCGTTGGGTCCTCAGACCGTCAGGGGGCGATTCCCTTGACCCGACCATATCGTCCGGAAAACGTGCTGGCGATGATCTATCGGCATTTGGATATCGACACGACTGCCTCGTTCATCGACAACTCGGGCCGCCCGCGTTTCATCCTGGAACGTCGCGAGTTGATTACGGAGTTGATCTAAAACACCCTGTAGGATGGCCGCCCCGGCCGTCGTGTTTTTGACCTCGTCCACGCGGGCCGCTACCGGACCGCAAACAATTGGGCCGCTGCCCTGTCAGGCGAAAGCGACGGCGTTCGCGTCACCGGAATGCCTCCCCCGAGTTCCTCGAGGCGCCAGCGGAGTTCAGGATCACGTTGTCGCGAGCGACCGCGGTCACGGCATTCATCAGCCCGAATCTGGACGTGTCATGTTCGTTGACGAACTGACTGAAGATTTGTCTCATGATTCCCGAGGCACTCTCGGCCGGTAGTCGTGAGATCAAGGGCATCAGGCTGAGGAACACATCGGCTTCCTTGTCTTGAGCCGTGCGCATTTCGTCCACAGACATATTGAATGCCTCTGCGGTACAACAGTGCTGAATCGCTTCGCGGACAGTCTCACAGGCCTCGTCGTCAGAGAGCAGATCGAGGTCATCAATGTGCGTCGAGTGGATTGCCTGTGCTCGGATGTCGCCATTGCTGCACACCTGCCGGAACACGTAGGGATGAACCCAGACCTGGCACTCAGAGACCCTTAATGCCACGCCACCGTGCACGCCGTCATTCAGACCGACGTCCGCGCTCAGCGGCAGGATCGATCGCATAAACAGGCGGGATTCATCTTCAAAGGTATCGCTCACGTTGCCGCCAGCCGCAGTGATCTCCTCACAAAAAACGGACTTCACGGCAGCGATTGAAAATCCAGATGAGCGCGACATGGCACTGTTCCTCCAGAAGTAAATTCATCCCGGGCTCAGAAAACCGTACGCAGTACGAACTGAGCGGCCATTTGCAGCCGGCAAATCAGCCGTCGTTATCAGGGTGACCCGTTGGAGATTTTTTCTAGGTGCAGATCGTTGAGGATTCAGGCCACCTCAGAAATTGTAAATGTCGCGCGCGTGAACTGCATAGATCATTTGGTGTGAGGTGCAGAATGGTACGTAATGTCCTCGACAATGGTTAATATGTCGCGGACGGGTTCCCTCGAATGAACCGGTCCGTGCGTTGTTGGATCTGCAGAACCTTGCTCCTGGGAGGAAGCGACCATGAAAAACGTGAAATATCTGTTGCTGGTAATGACCATCATTGTTTGTGATGTCAGGGGCGTCTGTCTCGCGGCTGATCCGCCAGAGATTCTCCTCTGGCCGCAGGGGATGCCGGAACCGGTGGTTCCCGCCGAGCCCGCTGAGATTGTTGACATGGGGAAGGATGGCATCCAGCGACGGACGAATATCTCGCGGCCGCGGTTGTTCGTGCATGTTCCGCCCGAGGGGACGCCTCGGTCAGGAGCGGGAATCATCGTGGTACCCGGTGGAGGGTTTGGCCGATTGGCGGATGGACATGAAGGCTCTGAAGCCTGCGAATGGCTGGCAAAGCAAGGGGTCGTCGCCTTTCAACTTGCCCATCGCACTCCGACGACCAATCATAAAGAGGTCAACGCCGGACCGGTTCAGGACACTCAAAAGTCCGTGATTGAAGTGCGGCAGCGAGCCAAGGAATACGGCGTTGATCCTCAGAAGGTCGGCGTATTGGGGTTCTCAGCTGGCGGCCAGGTGACGATCGTCGCGGCATCGAATGATCTGCAGTTTCCGGTGACCGCGGGGAGTGGGAGTCCATCCCACAAGCCCGATTTCCTGCTGCTGATTTATCCCTATAAGATTTACGATCCGATGACGAAGGGGCTGCGAGCGGATATCCGTCTCGATTCGGGACTGCCGCCGACGTTTCTCGCGCAGATGGGCGATGATGGGGCCTCGTTGCCGCAAGGGACCGCCCTGCTCTATCTGGAACTTGTGAATCGAAAGATCCCCGCGGAGATTCACGTCTACGAGCGTGGCGGGCATGGATTCGGCATGCGAGCTCGGCCCAATGCACCGGGCACCGCCGACTGGACCAAGCGCGCGACTGATTGGTTGCAACTGCGCGGCTATGTGGGCAAATCTTAATGCTGTCGATTTAGGGACTCACGGCTCGTGATGTTAGAGCCGTGAGTTTGGCGAATGAACCATCGGTTGGTCTTTTTCCCAACGTTTTTTCTGGCTGCGCAGATCAGTACGTCGAATGTACATGACCTTTCGAGGAAAATCAAAAATCACGTTGTCGCGGGACCAGAATCGTATGCCCAAGATGTTACGAGACGACTCCATAAATTCCAAATTGCGGTAGTTAAACTGTCCAATCTCGAAATCGCCGACCTGAATTATATCACAAGCTGTAAGTTCAGTTTTTTGGGCATCTTTCCTAGAGACCCAGTTCGATCTAACAATATCTGCGGACCTTCTTGCCAATAATGCTTTCAGTACAGGTGGTGAAAGATCGCCGTGAAAAGCGCCGACGAAGCCCGTATCGATAAGGAAGGGCTGAGGCCCGATCCCAGGGATGTCGAGGACAACTCTGGGTACGCCCCCTAGTCGTGTCGGTCGAATAGCAATTGGCTTGCCAATAATTCTGTTAAGACGGCGAGTTAAGGTGACCGTTCCCTGCTCTTGATCGAGATTGACGACATAGTCTCGCAAGAATGACATTCCCAGAATACCACCCAAGTCGGGACCGACAGAGCTCCCCAAATCCCGACGAATATTCATTCCGAGGACAGGACCAAGTAGT
>JAQGHS010001021.1 GCA_028291605.1 Planctomycetaceae bacterium
CAGTCGCTTGGCGATCAGTTGTTTCTGCACGGCCGAGGTCAGGCCGGGCGTGGCTCGGTCGTACCAACTCCCCGCGTGAATCATCAGGGCCGTCTTGGCGCTCCCCGTTTCGGCCTGTGACAGGTCCCACCAGGCATCGCCCACGCGAGCTTGCTCGGCGGGCACTTGAGGCGCCTTCTGTTCCAATTCGGCCGCCCCCTTCCACTTGGCGTCTTTCGACTTCAAGAACAGAGTCGCCGCCGCGGGCCAATTCGATTCGTAGACCGCCTGCCAGCGACCTGCAATCAGGTTGGCGGCGGGATCGTCGGCGTTCGCGGCGAGTTTCGTACTGGCCGCTTGAAATTGTTTCCACGCTTTCTGGCGTTCGGCAACGCTGTCTCGCGCCTTGGCGAGTGTTTGCTTGATCGCCGAGGACGCCTTGACTCGCACTGCAACTTCGTCGGTCGCCGCCAGTAATGAGTCGGCGTCTCCGTAACGGTTATCGCGTGCTGCCTGCTGGATGATGTCGGTGATTTCCTCGACAACTTTGGCTTTGAACGCGGCCGAGGAAGTCGTGGATTCCAGGTAAGCCTTCAGATGTTTGCTCGTCTCCTTACCAGCATCGATGTCAAACGTCGTGCCCAGTCGTTCCACCGCCTCCTGCCAGGAAGTGAAGTCGGAGATCCCTTGAGTCAGCTTGATGAGCGTGATCAGGACGACATAGCGTTCGTCGAGGGACAGGCTCTCGTCGCTTGTTGTTTCGAGCAGTTTCTTGACGGCTTGCTGCTTCTTGGTTGTCGAGTCCAGCTTGCTGAGTTCGTAGGTTTCTTCCACCAGCTTGGCGATTGCACGCTGTTTGGCGGCATCCGGGACAGGTGCTCGCCCCGTCTGGGCCATGGCGGGGAGGATGAGACCCAAAACCAGACAGAAGCCCATTGCCAGCCATGGTCGCCCTACCCCGAAGAACGTCGCGCCAAATGATCTCGGGGTGATTCGCATGGACAATTCCCTTGTTTGGCTCAATCCGATACTGCGGCAAGACTCATAGTATAAAAGTGTTTTGCAGAGGCTTTCAAGGAGCGACGCTCGCAGGGGTATCTGTAGTCCCGGTAGGGACGGCCGGATAAAGCCTGGGGCGCAAGCCCCAGGAACCGAAAAAAACGAGACACCTAAGCCCCGGAGGGGCGACCGAAGCATTATCGGCCAATCGTCGGTCGCCCCTCCGGGGCTTGGAGTTTCTCACGCGCTACAACCTGGGGCTTCCGCCCCAGGCTTTATGCGGTCGCCCCTCCCGGGGCTAATAGCAACTATCCATAATGATCATGTGTGTGTTACGTCGAGGCGGCCCGCCCTCCCCGATCGCAACGCATGTCCCCGCCCTAGTTCCGATGCAGCCGCGGGTAGCACCACATGCTGAAATCGCTCGTCGGGTCTCCCATATTGCTCGTCTTCAGTGTGAGCGTCTTGGTTGCGGCTGGCAGTTTGACCTGGATGGGGATAATCCCCGCTTGAGGACTGCCATAGAGAAATTTGCCATCGGCCCAGACCTCGAATTTCACGTGATTAGACACCACGTTGTAGCCGACTGCCGTAAAACGCGCCATGCCTGCCGGCACCTGAAAGGTGGCGGACGAGTCAGCGACGCAAAACAAAAACTCGTGGCACGGCACGGCATCGCGAAAACTGAGTGGGATGGTCGACGGGAGCAGCGCATTCATCGGTTGATTGTGAGTAAAACGACCACCCTTTCCGACTTCGTGAGACGTGACGACGAATTTCAGAGGATTCGACTTGCTGTCCAACTGCTGATCGGTGATTTGATCGCGAGGTACCGTATGGAAGCGCGGATAGCACCAGTAGGCATAGTCAAATCTGTCGCTGTCGACTGGATCCACGACCAATTCCAGCAATTTGGCTTGAGAGGGGATATCGGCCTTGATGACGGCAATCCCGGTCACGCCCGAGTCATAGACTTTTTTCCCGTCGATCAGTACTTGATACTTGGTGGTCTGGCTGGCTTGATTGTAACCAATGGTCGAAAAGCTTCTCGCCGCCACAGGAATTGGACATTGGAAGCGGGACGGAGCATGAGCTCCATAATAGTCGGTGCAGAACCTGGGTTCGCGTGTGACCAGCGGCCAGAGACGCTCCGTATCCCCCACCTGCACCGCGAAGGGCAGCTGGCTCATCAGAAAGCTGGACCAGCCGACTTTCAGCTCAGTCGCGGGTTGTTCCAACAGGCGGACATATCCCGCTTTGAGGTCCGCTTCACGGTCAGCCGGCGTGATCACATCGCGTTGGAGAGTACCGCTGAGCATTCGCAGTTGAGCTTTGTGAAATCGAACGAGACCATCGTTGGACCCGAGCCAGGGGTGTTGTACCATCGATAATCGAAACGGCTCACTATCATGGCTCGTTAAGCTGGAACTTGGTCCGCTCCAGTGAAAGTAGTCCTTGTGCTGGTCGAAGTCGATGTGAAATGCGGCTTGATCACCGGTCTGCGTGACGCAAATTCGCACTCGATGTCGGACCGAGTTCGTGACCAGTCCCGGCCGACCGGGCACGCCGCTCCACGCCGATAGGCTCTTACCATCAATCCAACTTACGTTGCTGGCGGGACTATTGGCATCACGCAGATCGAGTAACAAATTGTGGATCCCGACGGGGAAGACGAGGTACACGCCCTCGCGTCCCAAAAATCGAGTGAACTCGATTTCCATTTCATAGTCCCCTTTGATGATCGCGGGGAGCGGAAAGCGGTTACAATACGTGGGCTTCAGCGTGATGCCCTCTCGCGTCGCCGTGCCTTCGATGTTCTGGTTCCAATTTTCGCACCGCGGAGCCCAATCAACCCCCTCGGACCATTCCAGGAGATTGACCCAACCGCTTGATTTCTGCGGAGCAGTGCCTGGCACCTTGGGTGCAGTTTGTGGTGTGGCGGCGATTTCGGCCGGTGTCTCGGGTGCGGGTTTCAACAGGGCGATTTCCGCCAGTCGTTTGGCAATAAGCTGCTTCTGGAATCCCGACTTCATCCGGCGCTGGGCCTGTTCATACCAGCTACCCGCGTGGAGCATTAGCGCCGTCTTGGCACTCCCCGTTTCGGAGACTGCCAGATCCCACCAGGCATCGCCTGCGACTGCCTGCTGGGCGGGGGCCTGAGTGGCTTGCTGTTCCCATGCGGCCGCGGCCATCCATTTCGGATCCTTGGATTTCATCAGCAGAGAGGCCGCCGTAGGCCAGTTCTCTTCGTAGGCCGCCTGCCACCGCCCCGCGATCAGGTTGGCCGCCGGATCGTCGGCATTTGCGGCGAGCTTCGCCGCGGCCGACTGAAACTTTTCCCAGGCCTTCTGACGTTCGGCGATCGCTTCTTTCGACTTGGCCAGCGTCTGCTGGATCGCGGCTGGTGCCTGCATCCGCAGCGCTGCGGCATCGGCGGTCGTCAACAACATGGCGGCATCATCGTACTGGTTGTAGCGAGCCACCTGCTCGATCACGGCGCCGATGGACTCGGCGGTTTTCTCGTTCCATGCCGCGGCAGAGCTTGTGGACTCCAGATAGGCCTTCAGTCGCTGGGTGGTCTCTTTGCCGGCGTCGATGTCATAGGTCGCAACGAGTCGTTCCACCGCCTCTCTCCAGGAACTGAAGTCGGCAATCTCTTGAGTCAGCTTGATCAGCGTGATCAGGAGGACGTAACGCTCGTCGGCTGGCAGGCTGGCATCTCTCGACGCTTCGAGCAGTTGCCTGGCGGTTTGCTGTTTCTTGCTCGTCGTATCCAGTTTGTCGAGAGCGTAAGTCTCGGTCAGCAGTTTGGCGATCGGGGCCTGCTGGGCGGTATCAGGGACGGGGGCCCGACTGGTCTTCGCCATTGCGGAGAGGTTGCTGGCCAAAACCAAGAACAAGGTGGTGACCACCGACAGCATTGCCCGAAAGTAGGTTGCACCACATGATCTCGGGATGATTCGCATCGGCAATACCCTTTTTTGACTCAAGCCAGTGATCTGGCAAGACATCGAGTATATAAGTCCCTTGATAAGTGTTTCAAGGTGCTGGGCGTGCTCATCACTTCGTGATAGCGCAATCGTCACCTCTCTTCCGGCCGGTCATTCTTATGTGAAAATGACAGGCTGGAAGCCTATCCCATGTACCGAACAAACCCCCGAAAATGACGGCAACCCGGTTGCGACGATCGCAGCCGGGTTGCTCAGCGTTGGCCCCAACTTGTGGTGGCTACTCGATGAAATCGAGATAGCCGATCATCATTTCTTCCCACGTCTGATCGCCCCAGGTGACTTTCGTCGTGGCGTCCGTATTCGCGGGGTTGCCGGGCGAATTGTCGAATTGCGCAACGCAATCGATTTTCGTGCCTTCCGGGATCAACAACGGTTTTTCCAGGCGATACGAGTTTTGCCAGTTGAAATCAAACTGCGGCACCGACAATAAAACCTCAGTCCGGCCGTCGGGATAGGTGGCCTTGTACTCGAACGATTTGCCTCGCAGATGCATGTGGGGCATCATGCCGAGCAACGTCACCGGATGACCGACCGTGTGCCGGGCTTCGACGCGGTAGTTGGCGTTGCCGGAGGGGATGATGAACCGCTTGTTGTCGATTCCATAGACGCGGGCCGTCTTCTCAGGGGGCGTCTTGCAGAACTTGAAGCCGACTTGAGAACGATCCGTTTCGGGCTTGCCCGTCGGAGTGTAGTGCAGTTGCCAGACGAGCTTCGAACCCGCGGGAATCTTGCGTCCCACACCCGGCGGCAGACGCAGCGGTTCGTCACCCGGAGCGGCCGCGACGATCCAGTTCTTCTCCGAGATCGGCTTCTTGGCACCCGGCAGCATCGTAAAGACGATGATGTGATGCACGACCGCTCGATTGCCCGGCCGAGCTTCGGCCGCTTCGATCCACATGTCTTCCTTGAAGTTGGTCTCGGTCACCATGTACTTGTAGGGCATCGTCCCATTGGCGGGGATGGAGACTTCTTTGGGGATTTCGAAGATGACGTCCGGTTTGCCAATGCGCCAGCCGTCGGCGAATTCCTTCGCGGGGGGAGCATCTTCGGCCTTCCCTTCGGGCGTCCCCTGCTCGACCCAGTCGACCAGCGTCTTGATTTCCGCCGGGCTGAGTGCGCGATTGTTCGAGAAGTGTCCATGTCGCGGATCGGCATGCCACGGCGGCATCCGTCGCTCTTGTACGACCTCTTTAATCATCGCCGACCAGTTGACGGCATCACCATAAGTGAGCAACGAAAATGGGGCCGCCGTTCCCGCGTGATGGCATTCCTGGCAGGCCTTCTGGAAGATCGGCAGGACATCTTTGGTGAAGGTCACGGGCCCGGTGGAGCTCTTCTTGGGCCGTGCAATGAGACAACCTTCCACGGGTGTCTCGGGGACTGACACCGGCTTGCCATCCAGCAATTCCGTCGCGGCCAGCTTCAAGTCTTCACGCTCGGCCTTGTCCTTTTTCGTCGTGTAGCTGTTGCGGTCATCAATCCGCCCGTGATAGCGGACGACGCGTTGTTGATCCAGGAGAAATGCCTCCGATGTCCGATGAATACCCAGCAAATCGGCGGCCGTCTGATCGGGGTCGCAGAGGACCGGGAAGTTGATGTTGAACTTCTTGACATGTTCGGCGATCTCGTTGCGGGTGTCTCCCGATTGCGAGTTGATCCCGATGATCTGCAGAAACTCGGCACCGAAATATTCTTGAGCGGAGATCAGACCGGGCAGATAGAGATTGCTTATCGGGAATCCTTTCCCCAGCGAAATGAAGACGACGATTTTCTAGTCGGCGAAGTCACAC
>JAQGHS010000002.1 GCA_028291605.1 Planctomycetaceae bacterium
CAGATAGAGCGGCAACCAGCCATAAAATGACGCCGTGAAAGTTCCCACCAGGAAAGCGTTCAACAGAAACATGTTGTCGTACTTGTTGAAGAAGGCGGCCCAGACCCAGACCGACCCCAGCGACAACAGACAGAGCATGCAATACGTGATGCGACGTCCAAACCAGCCACCCGCCAACGCTCCCAGAATCGTGCCGGTGATGGCACCGAGCGACAGGCAGATCATCGTGATTCCGCCCACGGTCCCCGTTTGTGAGGGATCGACCAGAGTCCCGGCCCAACTGGGGGTTTGCTGCGATGCTCCCCAAGTTCCCATCAGGGCAATACCGCTTAGACAGGCCCCCAGCAGCATGCGCCGAATGACGAACGCGTTCTGCACCGGAGTCCCGCTGGCTGCCTGGACACGCTTTAAATATTGCATGACTGGATAGAGGTAGCCCAGCGTGGCCACGACGACGCCAATGGCTGACCCCACCGCACGGATCTGCCACGAGTAATTGGCAGCGAAGATGTAGATAATCAGTCCCGGCCCCATTGAGCCGATCAGGACGCCGATCAAGTCGCGCGTGGCCCAGTGATTGGTCCCGCCGCTCTGTTGCTCCTTCTCCCATTTCTCTGATTCCGGGACGAACAGCCGGAAGAAGAACGTCAACAGTGCCGGCGCGACCCCCAGGATCATCAACAGTCGCCAGGCATCGTTGGCCACCAGATGAGTGACCTGGGTCTCCGGCAATCCGGTCGCCAACAACCAGGCTCGAACGGTCCCGGGAACTTGACTGATCCCCAGTCCCAGGAACCCGACCAGCAGATATCCGACATTCGCCGCGGCCCCGATCAAGCCCGCCATCAGGGCTCGGGAGCGATTGGGCCAGACTTCCATTACCAGCGCGACACCCAACGACCATTCCCCTCCCATTCCCAGGGCCGCAATAAATCGCAAGATCGCGATTTGCCAGGCCGATGTGGCGAATCCACACAGTCCGGTAAAGACCGCATAGGTGACCACGCTGAGTGACATGGCCCGGACGCGACCAATGCGATCTCCTAGCCAGCCAAACAGAACTCCGCCCGTCGCGGCCCCCACCAGGAACACGGCGGTAATCACACTGAAGAGGAAAGCGACCGTCTGTTTGTCCGCATCACTGGGCGTGGCTGACATCCCGAGCAGATCGCGAATTGCTGACCGCCCGATCAACGAGAACAGCCCCATCTCGGCGCCATCAAACATCCACCCGAGCAAGGCGGCAGTCAGTGCCATCCACTTACCGGCACCGGTTTTCGCGGCAGGAGAATTCATGAGACCTCACAGACGTTTGTCGCAGAAGTTGTCAGCCCAGGGAAGCACAACCCGGTCGGTCGGCCGCCGGATCGCATCAAGAAAGCATTATGCCATTCTGGCGACGGAAATGCGCGTCAAACGGGATGGGCGGTCACGAATTTCCTGCTGCTGGGCCGAGGATCATCTGGCTCAGGCGTCATCGGGTGTGATCGTGACCGCAATCGCCCAATCTCGATCGCGTGGCGGTCGATTTGCACGGAGTGTCTCAACTCGACTCCATTGGAACTGGGAGTCGTTCGGATTCAGATCGGGACGAATGCGGAAGATTACCTGCCGCGGGGCAACACCGCGTTGCATTTCAAAATAGAATTCGAGTTCAAACAGTGCGATCCAACACGAATTGGATTGCATCAGATAGGCGCCCCCGATGATCCGAAACGTAGTTCGGTTGAGCTTGGCAATCTCCAGATCAACCACACCGTCGCACCACCACCCCTTGGCTTGCGTTTGCGGTATGATGTCAAACAGTCCGCAGAGATAGTATTCGAGGCTGCCCGCGAGATCCGATTGCGGTGAGATCACAGCAGCGCGAGCGGCTTCATCCAGAAATGCCCACTGCCAAAGTTCGGCGGCGATTCTCTGTTCGAGCGGATCAGTTTCAGAAGTTGGATTTTCGAGGACGCAGCCTTTCAAAGTAGCCTTCACGCTTCGTGTGAAGGCTACTTTCATTCCATTTCCCACTCGCAGATATACGCTGACCGCACTCCCGCATTCATATCGAATAGCGTGATCTTGTTGTTCTTCACTTGGGCCCAACCGACGTGCTGGTCGCCTCCCAGATTATCGGTGATGAGTTTCAATTTGAGCGGGGTATTGTTCAGCCAGCGCCACTGGCCTTCGAGCCTCTCATCTGAACACCCGAGCCAGATGGAAATGCTGTTTTTGAGCGCTTCAGCAAACACGACGTCGGGTTCGCCGGTGTCGTCCAGGATCACCAAGTGCCCCCCCAGGCGTTCGCAGTGCGCTTCTGCTTCGTGCCAGGTTTTGGCTTCCCGGAAGAGAAAATATTCCGACTTTTTATGTCGAAAACGCTGTGGAGGCGGGGCTTCGAAGCCGAATTTTTCATAGAGTGCCCGGACTTGATCGCTCCCCCCCGTTTTTCCCAGCCGTTCGGCAGCAGCATGGACGGCTTTGAACAGCTTTTCGCGGTGCGCCAGCCGATTGAGACGGGCCTGATGGTGAGCTTCCAGCATCGCCTGAAAGATTCGAGTATCACTTCCCAGAGCAATCAGGTCTGGGCTGGCGTTCGAATCCCATTCGCAAACATATGCTTGCCGCTTATCTCCCAGCCAATCATGAAATCCCAGATCGCGCCACCACGTAATTGCATGGGCGGCACCAAAATCGTCATTGATGCGGGCCCAGAACTGCCAGGGCTCACCCGTCACCCAGACCCATTTTCCTTCTTCCGCTGCATCGCTACCACCGATCCATGCGGGTTTGTCGTTCGGACGCAAAAAGGTACTCTCGACGTACGACGCCTCCGGACCACTCGTTAAGGTCACCAGGTGCCCGCCCATTGCTTGGCAGATCTCACGGGCCGTGTTCCAGGTGAAATCCGCATTCACATAGACATAATCGTGCCCATTCCAGCTGACCGTGCCTTGCACTCGAATTGGAGGAAACTCCTTGCGATCACAAGCCGCCAGCAGTTTTTCCAACTCCGCCTGCAAGGCCGGCGTAAGCGGCTTCTGCCGTTTCGGGGGGGACTTGCACTCTGCCAGCTTGGCTCTCAGCGTTTTGAACAGTTTTTCGTTGGCGGTGTCACTTGCCCTTTCGAGGAGGGGGACTGCCGCTCGCAGTTTCGGATCCGAAATTTCTTCGGCAGGCTTGTCGGTGGTGGATGGTGGGGTATCCGTCGAAGTCTTCTCAGGCTCCTCTCCGGTCGTCGGGTCACTGGGAGGGGCGGCTGGCTTTTCCACGGCCTTCTTCGCCGAGTCGCTCTTGGCAGGCATCTCCTCTTCGAGGATCAAAGCTCCCTCGGGAGTGCGAAACGTGTCGCCACGAGATTCCGATTTCGTTCGCGACCGGTTGGGCTTCTCGTTCAGCGCCAGTTCCTGCGAAGTCGCGGGCTGGTCGGTGCCCATTTCTGAATTGGGATCGTCGGCGTTGATCCCATCTTGTTTCGCAGTCGACTTCGACTTCTTGGAAGGTTTTCGCCGCGGAGACTTCTGTCCGGAGTCGCTGTGTTCGGTGGCCGCAACCACTGTACCGGCCGGGCGCGGACCGGGCGCGGACCTCGAACTCAGCCACACCACCGCACCGAGTCCTACGACAACCAGAACTCCCGCGGCAATCCAAGTGGGAGGTAAACTTCGCAGCCTTGCAGAAAGTGGAGCTGTCGATGAATCCGACGAGACCAGTACCCCCCCAGACTGCGCTTGCAATTGGGCGTCGTAGGCCGCTTTTTTCCGCGGATTCAACAGACACAGCCGGGCCGTGGCCACTTCGTTCAGCAGTTTTCCGGCCTCGGCACCGTGGGGCCCGGTTTGATGTTTACGCAGAAATCCCGAACGTTGCTCCACCGCAGCTTCCACGACTTCGGGGTCGTCCTCAAACACTGAAATCCCCAGCAGACGGTAGTGGTGTGGCGGCTGTTCCTCGAGGGGAATTGCCAGCCATTTCAGGTAGGGATTAAAAACGCCTGGTTCAGCCATGCGGCGATTCTCGACTGAATAGTCCTGTACGATACGGAACGGGTACCCCTGAGTTTATTAGCGTTTGTGACGGTGTCAAGAACCATCAGCAACCAGACCGTCAGCGTCGGGTTCGTACCGTAGGACAGGCTTTGCTGCCCGCGTCGAACGTGATTCCGAACCGTGGGCTAGCGCCCGGCGGCTATTTGCCCTTGGTGATCAGCGTCGTCTTCCCATCATCGAACGGATTCTCCTTGGACTGCGGTTGCCACGTGCAGAGCATAATCCCCAACTCGTACAGCAGGCACAGCGGAATCATCATCAGCATCATGCTGACGGGGTCCGAGGGGGTCAGAATCATGGACAGAAAGGCAATCGCCAATATGGCGAGGCGGCGTTTTTCGCGGAAGACCTTCACGTTGAAGACGTTGATTCGCTCGAGGAACAGCATCACCAACGGCAGCTGGAAGCTGATGCCGAACATGACGGGCAGAATCACAACGAAGCTGACGTATTCGGTCAGCCGCGGTTGAATCGTAATATCCAACCAGATGTTGAAATCGAACAGGAAATTTAGCACAAACGGAATCACGGCGAAGAAGCAGAAGATGGCTCCGCCGAAGAACAGGAAGAGACTCATCGGCAGGTAGATATAGACGTACTTGCGTTCGTGGGGATACAAGCCGGCCGCGACAAACAGCCACATTTGGTAGAACACCCAGGGGCTCGACAACATCAACCCGGCGACCAGGGCCACCTTCAGATAGACCATGAAGGCCTCTTCGGCGGTCAGCGCGACCAGTGACAGGGCAGTCGGCGGCAGCGGAATAATTTGAGAGAGAGCCTTTTCTGCGATCGTCAGCGTCAGGCTGAACGGTTTGGCATTTGGAGGGGCCTTCGGGATCGACGGCTCAATTTCGTGCAGAGCGTTCAATAATTCGCGACCATCGATCTGAACATCGATCGTCTTGATGACAGCTTCTTTGGTATCTTCGGGCACAACCTTCGGTTTGGCTTTCTCGCCTTTCGGCTTCTTCCAGGGGTTCAAATTGTTCAGAAATTCAACGCCCGGATCCTCCTCGCCATTGAGAATCTTGTAATAGCGAGCCAGCGCGTTCTTGACCGGGATCTCCATCGTTTTCATCACGCGGTCCGAGAAGAACAGCGAAATGATGACGCCGACGGTCAGCCCCAGCAGCGCCAGGATCAACCGCTTGCGAAGTTCTTCGAGGTGTTCCCCGAAGCTCATCGTTGAATCATCGAACAGGTCTTTTTCTCGCGACATACGGCACCTATCAGGTTCGATGTACGGTCAGCCTGGCAACTACTCTGCACCAGCCAGGCACGCAGACATCGTCTAAATCATCATGCAACGGACTTCGCATCCGGCTGGCCAACGGGACGATCTGAGCCCAACAGGGAAAGACGTTGTTTCGTTCGCCGATTTCCCCGGAGGAAACCGAGACGCGGGGGTTCAACCATAGCAATGCGGACACTGAGCCTCAACAGACTCACGGGCAAATGCCAGCCACCATTTCCGGTGACCGGATGAAATTGCCACCTTCGCCAGCAGATTCCTCGCAATTTAACGCGCGGTCATGCCGTAAACGAAAGCGTGTCCACTCGATTGACCCACTGCCAGGAGCAGGCAGGTAGAGCGGAACGTCCATTGTAAATCGAGATGAGCCGCTGTCAACAGTCTGTGGCCTAACACTGAAGCCTCAAATTGAACTTCACTGATGTTTGTGCGAGACTGTCAGCGCGGAACTTCCCTTCTCAACTCATTTGCCGTCAGACAGGATCCAGCGATGGTTTGGATGCGCTCCTTTTTGAGTCTCTCCGGACACCCAACACAATCCACTTCCCAACGCTGGCGAGGGGGATTATGGACGTTGCCTGTGACCTTATGTCTCGTCACTTGTGCGACGGTGTGCCACTCGCCCGCCGTCGCCGATGGTCCGGCCGATAACAAAGGCGAACAGGTGCGGCCGGTTCCGCCCCCGGGGATCGCTCTTCCGGACGCCGACAAAGAGGCCCTGACCACCGGTCAGCAACCCTTCCAGACCAAGCTTGACGAACTGCAAAAACCGCACAACGACAAAAAGATCGCCGCCTTCCGCAAAGCTCATATCGCCGATGTGGCTGTGTTGCAGGGAGCGGTGAAAGATGCGATCGCGTACGGCGAATTCCACAATCCAAATGACATCGCCTCCGCCAAAGGCCTGCTGCAACTCGGTGTCGAACGGTCCGACCAATTGCTCGAAGGGAAAGCTCCCTGGGCCACAGAGACCGGTTTGGTGGTCCGCGGTTATCAATCAAAGATTGATGGCTCGTATCAACCGTATGGGCTGGTGATTCCCGCCAATTACAACTTCAACGGAACCGATAAGGTCCGCCTCGATATCTGGTGCCATGGTCGCGGTGAGACCCTCAGCGAAGTCAGCTTCCTGGGGCAGCGGCGGACTCAAGTCGGCCCGATTTCTCCGCTGAATACGATCGTCTTGCACCTCTACGGCCGCTATTGCAACGCGAACAAGCTGGCTGGCGAGATCGATTGCCTGGAAGCCCTGGCTGCCGTGCAGAGCCAATACCGGATCGATGAGGACCGGATTGTGATGCGCGGATTCTCGATGGGTGGCGCGGCGGCCTGGCAGTTCGCCGTCCATTACACCGACTTGTTCGCGGCGGCCGCACCGGGGGCCGGGTTCTCGGAAACGCCCGACTTCCTGAAAGTTTTTCAGAAGGAAACTCTGAACCCGACGCCCTACGAACAAACCCTCTGGCACATGTACGACTGCCCTGACTGGTGTGCCAATCTCACTCAGTTGCCGACTGTCGCCTACAGCGGTGAAAACGATATTCAAAAGCAGGCCGCCGACATCATGGAAACGGCGCTCGCGAAAGAAAAAATCCAGCTCATCCATCTGATCGGCCCCAAGACCGGCCACAGTTATCATCCCGATTCGGCCGCCGAAATTGAACGCCGCCTGGCCAGCATTGTCGCCCGCGGGCGCAATCGGATTCCCAAGCAGATCGAATTTGTGACCTATTCGCTGCGTTACAACCACATGCACTGGGTGCAGATCGACGGACTGGGCAAGCATTGGGAACAGGCGAGGATCTCGGCCGATTTGCACTATTTGACTCCCGATGTGACGATCAACGAACCGCAAATCGTCGTCAATCCGAAGAATGTCACCGACTTCACTCTGGCCATGGAACCGGGTTGGTTCCCGTACGGATCAAGGCAACGGGTCACGGTCTTAGTGCGAGGCAAGATTTTCGAAATACGAGGTACCTCTGACTTCAGCTTTAATGCCAAGTTCCACTTCACTCCCGAAGGCTGGAAGTTCGGAGCCCGGCCGGTGGCACCCGGCACTTTGCGGAAGCAACCCGGATTGCAGGGGCCGATCGACGACGCGTTCCTCGATTCGTTCATGTTCGTCAAGGGGACCGGCAAGACCGCCAACGACAAGGTCGGCAAGTGGGTCGATGCGGAATCGGCTCGTGCTGTGGACCATTGGCGCAAGCAGTTCCGTGGCCAGGCCAGGTTGAAGAACGATACCGACATCAAGGACGAAGACATCGCCGCGCACAATCTGGTTCTCTGGGGCGATCCCTCAAGCAACGCGATTTTGGCCAAGATCGCCGACAAGCTGCCGATCAAGTGGGATGCCAAGCAGATCACCGTGGGGAATAAGACGTACGCGGCCGACAAGCACGTGCCGCTGTTGATCTATCCCAACCCGCTGAATCCCAAGAAGTACGTAGTTCTGAATAGCGGCTTCACCTTCCGCGATTACGACTATCTCAATAATGCCCGTCAGGTTCCGAAGCTGCCCGACTGGGCCGTGATCGACCTCGACACACCGCCGAATCCGCGTACGCCGGGCAAGGTTGTTGTTGCCGACTTCTTCAATGAAGCGTGGCAATTACCGAAACCGTAGCTCGTCCAGCGACTGGCCCCGTCAGCCGGTACGCGATAGCGTCCGGTTCTTCCGTAGGATAGGCATCCCGCCTGTCGTTTCTTGTATTGGACGGACAGGCAGGATGCCTATCCTACGGATTCTTTATATGCCTGTTTTGAACAAAGGCTCTTCCAATGACTCTGCGAAATCTGGCCTGGTCACTCTGTTGGATCGTCGTCTTGGCGGTCCTGCCCTCCGTCGTGCCCGCCATCGAAAAGCTGGCTCCGGAGAAGGGCACCGCCGACCCCGCACAGCCGATCCTCTGGTACGACATCCGCCTCCTCGGCGTTGAAGGCCAGGGCTGGACGGCCGATTTGAAATCTCCCTTCGACCGACTGCCGGCCAAGGCCGAAGGCAAAGCCACTGCGGCTGTCTGGGGACTCAGCCATCACTCGGCCGGATTGGCAGTCCGATTCGTCACCGATGCACGCACGATTCACGCGCGGTGGACTTTGACCAAAGCCGAACTGGCCATGCCGCATATGCCGGCCACCGGCGTGAGTGGTTTGGACCTCTACGTCAAGGACTCGGGGACGACATGGCGGTGGTTATCCGTCGGGCAACCACGGGCGCAGACGAACTCGGTCGCACTGGTCAGCGGCTTGCCGGTCGGCGAACGCGAATACATGCTCTATCTCCCTCTGTATAACGGCGTCACCAACGTCGAACTGGGAATTGATAAGACCTCGTTTCTCGCGATGG
>JAQGHS010000007.1 GCA_028291605.1 Planctomycetaceae bacterium
TAGCGGCATTAGGCTCGGCAACAGTCGCGCTGCAACCCTGCCTGCGAGATGTCTGGCATGACCATCTGCTGTTTACAGGTGAGGAACTGACCGGCTTGATCGATCCCGGGGCCTGTCGATCAGAGAACGTCACCACGGATCTCGCACGCCTGCTGGGGAGCCTGGTGGAAGATGATCGCGGCGAATGGGATTTTGCGCTCGATTGTTATCAGCAGATGAGGCCGCTATCGCTGGTTGAACTTCGAATGTTACGGGCGTTCGATGCCAGCGGCGTGGTATTGAGTGGCGTGACGTGGCTGGATTGGTTGCTGATTCAACAGCGGGTATTCATCAATCGAGCGAGGGTACTGGAGAGATTGCAGACGATTGTACGAAGATTGGAAAACCTCGCGGGTCGATCATCGTAGTGAAATCAGGTGAGCCGGGTGCCGTAAGGCCCCGGACAATTCGGCTGTGTGTGTTGCGACCCCCTCCAGCTACCACAAACGCAAAAACCCGGCCATCGAAACGGCCGGGTCTCATTTGTGTTGTCGCCATATCGCCAAAACTACGCACGAACTTCCCGTGCTCGCAATTTTTCCTTCGACCGACTCAGAATGGCTCCGATCGAATTCTCAGGAATGCTCAAATTGCGGCTAATCTCGCGGTACGAGCGGCCTTCGATATGGTATTGCCGCACGACTTCCGAATCCGGAAACGGCAGGCCGTCCAACATGATGCGAATTTCGTCCTGATCCTCGACCCGCTGTAGATCCTTGGGATAGCTGACGTGTGCCTGGTCCAGTGACGCCTGATGGGCTTGAACATGCCCCATCGCTTCTGCCATGCGACGGCGGGTCATTTCGCACACGACCACGCGACGGGCGATGACGGTCAGATACGTCGCCAGCGAACTCATGCCGCGAAAGTTCCGCAACACGGCGTATTTATCGGCGAGAAGAGTGACGAAGACTTCGGCACACAGGTCGTCCAAGTCTTCCTGGGTCAATCGTACGCTACGCACGTGGGCCGTATGTTGCACCACATGAATGAACAAACCCAGGAACCTGTCAACGAAGTCCTTCCACGCACCCGGCTCTTCAGCCAGGCACCGCTTCAGGAGATTGCGGTCGATCTCAGTCAGGGCCACGATTACCTCTAATGCCACATGGCTCAACGAGGCTGGGGCAGGCTCGCACGTCCGTGTGAACGGTGGTTCCAAGTAAATGACTCGTTACCAAAAAACCGGGACCCATCCAACTTAACTTGGTCGGACCTCGATCTGCAGACCCTGAAGTTTATTCCGGACCCCGCATCCAGACAAGATGAGTTCGCCTCCAAAGGGCAAATTAGAGAACCTATTGCTGCGCGGAAGTCATTGTAAATGCGTCACTTCCGATATTCTCCGCAGAAGTTACCAAGACGTTTGCGCCTGTATCGGTCACTCCGATTAACACATCTTGACACTTAGGGCCAAATTAAGATATGCACTTCTTTCAATCTCACTCCTTGACTTCCACTTCCTGGCCACCGAACAATTCCTCCATGCAGGGATGCAGAGGCCGTCCAGTGCCTACGGATCTCTCCGCGCGATGCAGCACTCGTCGTTCCGGCGAATGTCGCTCCATTGTGGAGTAACACGCCTTCCCCCCAAACAAAATTCACGACGGATCTTCATCAAGCTCCTCGGTCTCCAGAGATGTGACCTAAACGGAGTGTCTTTTTAAGAAGGGTAGTTTACTGCTGAAACAGGAGATTCTGACATGGTGGCCTTCATCGAAGGGGAGGATTCGCTGCGGCGGATGTTTTGTGCCTATATCGAGCAAACCTTTCAGGTTGAGCTCGGAATTGCAGATCCGCCGCTGACCGATTACCTCACCGATATGCTGTTGCGGTTCGTCCACAACGATTTCATCTACCGCGTGCGAAATCCGCGTGGCAGGCGACTCGATCAAGTCGCCGGAATGCTGCAGGAGGCCCAGGAACGACAGGCCCAACCGCAGCGCGAAGTTTATCGCCACATCGGCGATTTCACTCTCTTCTGGAGCGGGCTCTATCCCGAAGCCTTGCCCCGTCTGCAATCCCCGGAGTCGCCGGATTCTCTGCTGGACTATCGCGAACAGGGCAAACGCTCTTACTACCTAGCGAGCATGTATCAGACCGACCCCTTCCGCGAAGAAGCCCATGTCCTGCGACGGCTGAGCGAAGAATTCGATCTCTGCAGCGTCGGGTTACGCCAAGTCCGCAAAGAATGGGAAAAACTGCCCGAGCACCCCGCCGGTTAGACGCTTTCGTTCCTTATTCAAACGATCATTAGATATTCGATATGGACTCCCTGAAGCCCAGCGCTCAACTTCTGGGGAGTGTCGCTGATCGCTCCGCGATCAGACGTCTTCTCGGCTCAACGTTGCCCTGAAGATCACGCTGGTGCGATGTTCCGATTCGTCTGTGCGCCCGCGTTTGATGGCGGAGCGATCAACGACACTCGTACGACGCCTCGTCGTCCCACGCTGTCATCGTCATCGCTCCGCGTCACTCAGGCGATAGACCTGATACAGTCCATTGCGGTAGACCGGTTCGATCTCAAACGGCCCCAATTTGCTGGCGATGATGTAATCGATTTTCGTGTGCTGTCGTAACTCACGAATCGCAGCTCGCGAAAAACCATGCTCCAGGTGACGCGCACTCCAGTCCGAGATAAATCGGAACCGCTCATTCCAGGCGATGATGCCGGGTGCATCTTGCGGACAGTCCTTTTGCGATAGGTATTCCGCTCGCGATGCATACCATTTGAGCGCCCAGCCCTCGTGTGCGGCGAAACACATCGCGTCGGGTGGAGTTTCGCGTTCCACCCAGCGGCAGGCATCCACCCAGGCAGCGAACTGCTCAGCCGAAAGCCGGCTGGGGTTTCGATCCACCGCGGGCAACATCAGCGCCACAAGAAAACAACCTCCGCAGACGATCCAGGGAATCGCCTGCCGAGAACTAAGTCGGACGACACCCAGAGTCAGCAATAGCGAAGCGACCCACGGAATCACGACGTCGGCGAGACGAAATGGATAGAACTTCAACAAGCCTGCCAGGTGCGGTTTGTAGCGGACCCAGGTTTCCAACCAGTCGTGTGCCGCGGGGAGCACATTCATCCGTTGGAGTTGCAGCGCCACTTCCGGGATTGCCCGGATCGCAATTCCACCGATCGCAATCAAGACCGCCATCACGACATATCGAATTACCACATTCCAGCGGGAGGACGACCTCGTAAGAAGAAGGTACAACGTCAGCGACAACACCAACAGCAGAGCGTAACAGACATATCCGAAAACTGAAAACTTCCACGGATCGAGATGATGCATCAGGCGATAAAACACCTGGATGTAGTCGGCGGCATAGGACTGGTTTCGATTCGCACCGCGCAACATGGCCACGGCGGGTATCAATCCGGGAGCCGCACAAATGCCCCACATCAGCCCACTATTTGCGACTGAACGCCAGGGAAATCGCGTGCAGATGCGCCAGACTCGCCAATCGTCGAGGCAAACAGCTGCCAGCAGTGCGGCCGAATTCCAGATCCCGACGACCGGATGAAAACTGACGGCGGCCCCGGCCCATGCCGCAGACTGTGTCGATTTTCCGCCCAGCGCGGCGGCCACCGACAACCACGCGCAGCCATAACTGAGAACCTTGGCCTCAATGCCACCGACTACCCATTCGCCAGACCAGTTGCCAATCGCCGCGAAGCTCAAAAAGATCCACGCCGACCACAATCCGCCCCACCGGAATGGAAGCAGTTGGCGAGCCAATGCACACCAGCCCGCGGCCAACAGCCCCCAACCCAGACCTCGGCCTACGGCTGCGGTGAGCTCCAAACTCAAGAACCGAGTCAGCACTCCGATGGTCGCGTAGAACACATAGTGAGCATCAGCCGATTGCAGAAACGGATCGCGACTGCACCAGGCGGGATCCCAGAAGTGACGCGACTTCGTGAGATAGTGCGGCTCATTCACTCCGGGGATTGGAGATCGCAACGATGCGAACACAGCGAAGCTCAGGAGGACGAGCAGGAATTCCGCAACGAGCCACCGAACAGGCGTCGTAGGACGGGTCTCCTCGCCCGTCCGTGTGATGCTCGAA
>JAQGHS010000012.1 GCA_028291605.1 Planctomycetaceae bacterium
TCCTGGATGCGTTGGGCTTGGTGACCTACTTCCTGTAGCGGTCTTTTTCGGTCGCGGGCATTGACCTGTCGCTGCTGGTGTTTATTGTGGGGGCAGTGTGGATTGCCTTTCGGAAACCGATTGCCAAGGCATCGTAGGACTCATTTGACCTGTGCCGCCCGTTCTGCTTCTTCCCACGCTGCCACGCGTGGGGCATAGCTCTGCGCCTGGGCGACGAAATCCAATCCGACGATTTGCTTCCACTGGGCAAACAGCTTTTGGTAGTACGGCCCTGGCTGGCCAGTACCGACCGGCCGGCCTGCGAACTGGACCACGGGCACCAGGCCAAATGAGGTGGCCGTACACAGGATCTCGGATGACTCATTGGCGAACTCGGGACTGATATCGAGATCCTCGACCTTCAGACCGATCCGTCTCGCGGCCTCGCAGGTGATGGCTCGGCTGACTCCATGCAGAATCTGTTCTGACTTGGGGCTGTACAGGACGCCGTCGCGAATCACGAGAATGTTCCAACTGGGGCCTTCCGTCAGATTGCCGTGGTCATCAGTCAGGACCGGCCAGACCAGCCCCTGGCGTTTCGCCTGTAACTGAGCCAGTTGAAAGTGGACGCGGCTGCGTGTTTTGGCTCGGGGATCGATCAACCCAGGCGGCAGGGATTTTTGCGGCGAGACCACGACCTGCACGCCTTGAGTGTAGTTGACGGCAAACCGGCCCATACTGCGCAGCAGTGGCCAGCAACTGATGATGATTGTCGCCCGATTCGGTTCGGCGAAGATCGGCGAGTACATCTCAGCGGGGCCGCGTGACAGGTCATGTCGAATATGCCAGTCGACATCAGACCCTTCGGTCGCCCGGTTCCGGGACAATGTTTCGCGAGTCAGTCGCTCGAGTTCGTCGAGGGACAGATGTGGGTCAATCTCGAGGAATTGCAATGAGCCTTGCAGGCGTTCGAGGTGTTGTCGCAATTGAAACGGCTGACCGTTGAAGGTCCGCGTCATTTCGAACGCCGTTTCACCGTAGAGATACCCCGAATCAAAAATCGAGACCTGGGCCTCACGTTCAGGCACAAATTTTCCATTGAAATAAACAACCCGATTCGGCATCCGTGACTCCCTGTGTTGAATTCATGCCGGACACAGCGAATGCCCAGCGAAGCATTATAGCCAGATCGCCAAACGACCGAAGCGGCGGATGTCCGTGATCAGGGGAGCGCAATCTGGGAGTGATCGTTTAGGGAGGGATTGATCCACAGATTTCGCAGATGACGCAGATTTAGGATGGGACTTCAGAGCTCAACCCCACTGAGCATGTCTCGGAGGGGGAACATTGGCGATTGGTTATGTTCAATGACGTTCTCACAAGGAATCATTTTCTCCCATCTGCGTCAATCTGCGAAATCTGTGGACAAAACTCTTCGTAAATAATGCCGCAAGTCATTTATGCGTATTGCAATGCGTTGATCAACACCTCGCCATTATCGAATCTCAGTCAACTTTCTTTTTCGTCCCTCGATGAACTTTTCATTGTGGAGTTGTGCGGAAGTGGCTTGGCGTTAAGAATACGCGCGGGCGAACGCCCTGCGAGCTGGATTTGGGAGGCGGCAATTGGATTGCCGGCTGCTTCGCCGCGCGGCACCTCCGAGATTCGCGAACGCACTCCATACTACTGAAAACAGGACGTCAAATGACTCACGCTTGGCACGATGTGACCCCTGGCGAAAATCTGCCCGAAGAATTCGTCACCGTGATTGAAATCCCCCGCGGTTCCAGCATCAAATATGAACTGGATAAGCCCACCGGACTGCTGAAGCTCGATCGGATGCTGTACTCAGCCGTGTATTATCCGGCGAATTACGGCTTCATTCCCCAGACCCTGGCCGAAGACGACGATCCGCTGGACGTGCTGGTGCTCTGTCAGGAAGCGGTTGACCCGTTGACCTTGGTGCGGGCCCGGGCGATTGGGTTGATGACGATGATCGACAGCGGCAAGAAGGATCATAAGATCCTGGCGGTCGCCGTCGATGATCCCGAGTTCAACAGCTTCACCGAAGCCAAACAGTTGCCCGGCCACCGCCTCGCAATCCTGCGCCGCTTCTTCCAGGACTACAAGCAATTGGAAGGCAAGCAGGTGGAGGTGGAAGAATTCGAGCCCGCCGCAGCCGCTTATCCGATTATTCAGCAGTCGCTGGAGAGTTATAGTGAGGCGCGCCGACGAGGCTTTAAGATGTAAAAACGCTAACGAACCCCACCGAGACAAGCTCGGTGGGGTTTCGTATTCACCATTTTCCTTCCTCCACCAGTATTCAAAAAAACAACACAATCCCGTATTGACGAGATCGTTGGGAAGTGCAAAATGCCTGCGCTCACGTTCCGTCGTGGCGCAATACCCGCCTTACAATTCAAACCGTCGTTCTGTCGCTGGAACTCACCTCCTGCTGAACCGCCCCTGCGGTTCGTTCGGGCTGCCGAAGGGTGAGTACAAGGCGTTGTCGCGAATGGATCTCGACAACTTTCTTGCTAGCAGGAGTCATTCCCGTTTCGATGCGGCCAAGCAAAGGAGTGCGTAGCCCGTGAAAAAGATTATTCTGTCCACGTCAGTCGTTGCCTGCATGATCGGCCTGGGCTTGGCCCTGACCAATGCCTGGGGCCAAGGGGCCGCCAAGGTCGCCACCGAATCAATTCCGCACAAGGTCGGATTGATCGACATGGCGCTCCTTTTCAGCAAATACACCAAGTTCGAAGCCCTGCGAGCCGACTTGAAGGCCGAGATCGAAACCGCCGACGGTTCGTTGAAGGTGCGGATGGAGAAGATCAAGGGACTGCAGCTCGAGATGAAGGATCTGGTCCCCAACAGCCCCGACTTCGTGGCTCGCGAGAAGCAGATCACCGAAATGGCCGCCGCTGCCGAAGCCGAACGCAAGAACCTGCAACGCCGGTTCATGCGTGAAGAAACCAAGGTCTACCAGACCGTGTACCGCGAAGTTCTGGATGCAGTCAACAAGTACGCTTCAATCTACAAGTACACGCTCATCATTCGCTACTCACGCGAAGAAGCCGAAGCCGGTGATGATCCCCAGAAGGTCATGCAGGCTCTGCAACGTCAAGTGGTCTACAATCGTCCGGAAGACGACATCACCGACTCGGTGCTGACCTATTTGAACAAGCAATACAAGCCAACCCAACCGGCTCCGGTGCGTGGTGCGGCCAAGCCTAATAAGAATGCTGGCGTTTCCACGAACTAATCGCATTATCAGCCGGAACGCTAGCGTCCGGTGCGGATTCGTTGCACGCAGCCCGGCCATCTTCCTGGGCCGGGCTGTTCGCAGCGCTCTCCCTAAAAAAATATCTCTACAGCGTTCGATTCCATGCGGGTCGAGAAACGTGTTTCGCCCGTAGGAGCCAACATGCAGTCACGGTTCCAACAAACTCTGGCTCGACCAGCGAGCGTCACCGGGATCGGGTTCCTGACCGGTGCTGACATTACAGTCCGCTTCTTCCCGGCTCCGGCCGATCATGGAGTGACCTTTACGCGGACCGATGTCATCGAGCACGTGGCCATTCCGGCCCTGGTGGAATTCACCGCCCAGCGTTCGCGCCGCACGGCTCTGGAACATCGTGGTGTCAGTATTGAGTTGATCGAACACGTCATGGCCGCACTGGCCGGATTGCAGATCGACAATTGCCGCGTCGAACTGAATGGCCCCGAACTCCCCGGTTGCGACGGTTCCAGTCGCATGTTTGCCGACTGCCTGCTCGACGCCGGTTTGTTGACGCTGGACACTCCGCGCGACGTCTGTTCGGTGCACCTGCCGCTCGATCTCGATTTGACTGAGTCCAGCATGGCGATGTCTGCCCGGCCGAATTCTCAATCGGGATTGCGGATCAGTTATGAGCTGGACTATGGGACAGAATCCCCGATTCCCGCCCAATCTCTGACCATTGAGGTCACCCCCGATACATTTCTGAACGAGATCGTATTTGCCCGCACCTTCGTCCTGGAAGCCGAAGCGCGTGCGTTTCTGGCACAGGGCATGGGCCAACGGCTATCGTTTCAGGACTTGCTGGTTTATGGCAGTCAGGGGGTCATTGATAATGAACTCCGGGCTCCGGACGAATGCGTGCGTCATAAGATTCTGGATTGTATTGGCGACCTGGCATTGCTGGGTTGCGATCTGTCAGCCCACGTGATTTGTCGTCGTACCGGACATCGGCAAAATGCTGACCTGGTGCGATCGATCCAACAGCAGCGGTGTCAGGAAGCACGAGGCTTCCGTGATGCCGCTTAACCATTGAGCTACCCGCTTTATTGACGACTATCACAAGGACGTGGTCATGACAGCCCAAATTCATCCGCTGGCTTATGTCGATCCTCGCGCTCAAGTCGCGGACGGCGTGCAAATCGGCCCGTTCTGTATGGTTGGCCCCGATGTCAACATTGGTCCGGGCTGCGTTCTCGACAACAACGTGACACTGACCGGGCATACGACCCTCGGCAGCCACAACCGCATGTTTCCCTATGTGGCGATCGGCTGTGAACCACAAGATGCCGGATACAGCGGAGCCCCCACGAAGGTCGAGATCGGCAACCAAAATGTCTTCCGTGAAGGAGTCACGATCCATCGCGGTGCCGAGAAGGAAGACCACATTACCCGGATTGACGACCGCAACATGTTCATGTCGAATGCACATGTGGGTCACAACTGCCACATCTACAACGATGTGCTGCTGGTGAATGGCGTGCTGCTGGGCGGCCACGTGCACGTTTATGACGGCGCGATCGTCTCCGGCAATACCGTCGTGCATCATTTTTCCTCAGTCGGGACGCTGGCCTTCATCAGCGGCAGCAGTCGCGTCACGGTCGACATGCCTCCGTACATGCTGGCCGCGGGCAGTGACTGCCTGGAAATCCACATGGTCAACATGGTGGGGCTGAAACGCCGCGGCATTCCCGACAGCTCGATTCAATTGCTGAAGCGAGCCCATCGCCTGTTGTTCCGCAACTACAAACCCGTGGAACTCGTCAAACAATTGTTCGAGGCAGAACTCAACGGTGACCTGCCTGTCGAACTGCAGACCCTCTTCGAGTTCATTTTTGCTCAAAACCGCGGTGCCAACGGCCGCGGCCGTGAAGCCATCCGCCGTAAAGTTGCCTGATTCGTCGGCATCATCTTTCGCAGTTCCCCCGCCAAAAACACCTCAGACAATAGGGCCTGGTTTGTCTCTCGCGCCTCGATGCAGACTGCCCTCCGAGAAAAAATGACTGAACCCACCCCAGCCTTGCGAGTCGCCGTCATCGGGACCGGAGCTCTCGGTCAACACCACGCCCGGATCCTCGGCCAACTCCCCGGAGTTGACTTGGTCGCCGTGGCCGATACCCGCGCCGACATCGGCCGCGCCGTCGCTCAGAAGTGCGGCACACGCTGGGTGTCGGACTACCGCAATCTATTCGGTGAAGTGGATGCCGTGTCGATCGTGGTGCCGACATTCGCTCACTTCCCGGTGGCGTCCGAGTTTCTGAAGCGGGGGATTCCGGTATTGCTGGAAAAACCGCTCGCATTGAACGCCGATGAGGGACGCATCCTCGTCAAGCTGGCCCAAAAGTACAATGCCTTGCTGCAGGTGGGGCACATCGAACGGTTTAACGCCGCGACCGTTGCCGCTCGGCCGCTGTGTGCGGATCCCAAATACATTCGCTGTGAACGGCTGAGTGCCTACCCGTTTCGTTCGATGGATATCGGCGTGGTTCACGATCTGATGATCCACGATATCGACCTGGCCCTCAGTTTTGTCGATTCTCCGCTGGAACGAGTCGAAGCCTTTGGCATCGGCATGATGGGCGGCGGGCACGAAGATGCCGTCCAGGCTCGGCTCTATTTCGAATCAGGCTGCATTGTCGATTTGAACGCCAGTCGCATCAGCCCCGTGACTCAACGGACGATGCAAGTGTGGTCGGCGAACGGTTGCGTGAACATCGATTTCGCCAAGCCCGAGGTCGTCCATATGGCCCCCGGTATCGGCTTGCATGAAGGCCCGTCGCCGGTGGAAATGGCTCAACAGCCGGGTGCCGATGTGAACGCCCTGAAGCAGGAAGTCTTCGGCAAGTTCATCCAGGTGCGGACCCTGCCGGTCCAGGCCCATGACAATCTCACGCAGGAGCTGTCGCAGTTCGTGCATTGCGTGAAGCGTCAGGACCAGCCGTGGGTTGATGGCCAGCAGGCCTTGCAGGCGATGGTCGTCGCGGGGCGTATCCTGGACAGCGTCGCCCGCCATCAATGGGAAGGCCACGCTGCCGGGGCTGTGGGACCATTCGCCCGCCGCCGCGAATTCCGCAAGGTGGGCTAAAAAGGTTTAACGCCCCCGTGGCCGACGCTGCCAGCGTCGGGATGCAGACGCTAGCAGCGTCGGCCACGGGTTACCGTTTGTGTCCTTTCGTCGTTAGACTATGTACTGGGTTTTCGAACGATCTTCAAAAATCGTTCGTGAAGCATGTGCCATAGTTCTTCCCGACTTGAAAGGGCTGGTATGCGCCGCTGCGTTTCCTGGACTGCATTGTTTCTGGTCGTGATCGCCCCGTTCGGTTTTTCGGACGCGCCGCTCCCCGACCCGGTCAAACCCGATTTCAACACCCCGCGTCCCATCGATGCGGTGGATTCGGTCTTCATCACCGACCTGACGTGGATGGAAGTTCGCGACGCCATGCGAGCGGGGAAGAAGACCGTCATCATCGCGACGGGCGGCATCGAACAAAACGGGCCGTACCTGATCGCCGACAAACACAACGTCGTGCTCCGTGGTACTACTGAAGCCATCGCCCGCAAGCTGGGAAATGCACTCGTCGCACCCATTATTCCGTTCGTGCCAGAGGGCAAGATCGATCCCCCTGATTTGCACATGCTGTATCCCTCGACGGTCAGTTTGACCGAAGAGACCTATCGCCGCCTGCTGACCGAAATCTGCCAATGCTACAAGGTCCACGGGTTTGAAAAGATCATTCTCCTCGGCGACAGCGGCGGCAATCAGGAGGGTTTGAAGGCGGTTTCTGAAGAGTTGAACGCCGCCTGGAAGGATGGCAAGACTCGCCTGTATTTCATCCCGGAATACTATAACTACAAGGATGTCGGCCCGTGGCTGGAATCACAGGGGATCAAGCAGGGCAACGACGGTCTGCATGACGACTTTGGCATGACGGCCCAGATGCTGTCGATCGATCCCAGCAGTGTGCGAATGAAGGAACGGATCGCCGCGAAGAAGTTCAAGATCAATGGTCTCGACTTGGCGCCTGTGGAGAAGACCATTGCCTTGGGCAAGAAGATCATTGACTACCGGGCTCAAGTGGCAGTGGATGCGATCAACGCGAAATTGAAGGCCAAATAACCGAACGGTGCCCGCAAACCTGTAGCCCGACTCTCTGAGTCGGGTGCTCTTCGTTCTACGCACCCGACTCAGAGAGTCGGGCTACAGCACTTCCGGGCCGAATTGATCCCCGGGGACTAACCTGTTTCCGCGTAGAAAATCGCCAGCGGACATCGGTTTCTTCCCTTCGGGTTGAATTTGAACGATGGAAATTGGCCCCAATCCACACTGCAGAATAAGTTGATTCTTCTCGGCCAGCAAAACCATTCCCGGGGATTTGCTGCTCACTGGTGCGTCGGCCGCGGCGACTTGGCGAATGACAAGGCGTCGCGGCGGGCGCCCTTCTTGATGCAGATACGTAAACGCGTTGGGCCAAGGCTGCATCGCTCGCACGTGCCAGTCGATTTCGTCGGCCCGCTTGTGCCACGGGACGACTCCGAATTCCTTCTGCATCTTCGGGGCGAGAGTCACCAGACTTGGATCTTGAGGAATGCGTTCGACCGTCCCTTGTTGCAGTCGATCCAGAAATTCGGCAGTCAACGGCGCCGCGAGTAACCCCAGCCGTTCTTCCAGTTCGCCGGCCGTTTCGAGTGGCTGGATCGGCGTCTTGACGACACCCACCACGGGGCCGGCGTCGAGTGCCAGTACGACCTCAATCAGGCTGACACCGGTCTCCGTTTCGCCGTTTAAAATCGCATAATTGATCGGAGCGGCACCGCGATACTTCGGCAACAGCGAGGCATGAATATTGAAAGATCCCAGCGGAGGAATGGCCAGGAACTTGCGAGACAGTATCTGCCCATATGCCGCGACGATAAAGACATCTGCCCCCAGACCGGCGAGTTCTTCCAGGGCCTCTGGGGTATTGATCTTCTCGGGCTGGAAGACGGGCGTGCCATGCTCCAGAGCGACTTCCTTCATGCGATTGCGATGAACCTCTTTGCCCGTACGCATGCGGTCGGGCTGCGTATAGAGCGCGAGCACCTGATGCGGAGTCTGATACAGCGCCGCGAACGACGGGACCGCAAAATCGCCGGTGCCCAGCATCACAATCTTCAGTCCAGCCACGTCATGTCCTTCTGTTTGATACCTGGAATCAACGTTCGGTTATCGTGTAACCAAGAGGGAAAATCAAATGGTCCGTTGTCGGTTGTCAGTTGCAATTCGAGTTTCGAACCAACGGACAACTGACCAAGGACAAATTCCCATCCCGCCGCTAGAATGCTAACCGTCAATCAGACACATCCAATTCATCCTCAGTTCGGGAGTTGATCAATGCAGAGCCGCGCCACTCGACGTGATTTCCTGAAACAGACTGCGGTTGCCGGTGCCGGATTCCTGGCCGCGGGACACGCTTTCGATCTTTCTCTGAATACGACCGCCAATGCCAAAGGGCTGAATGTGAATCATCAAGCGACCCTGCCCATCGTGGACACGCACCAACATCTCTGGGATCTCACCAAGTTCGATTTGCCATGGACCAAGGGGAAGGAAGTCGCATCCCTCGCCAAGAGCTTTGTCAGCGCGGACTATCTGAAGGCCATCGCAGGGTCGAACGTCGTCAAGTCGGTCTATATGGAAGTGGACGTCACACCGGCTCAGCAATCGAAAGAGGCTGACTACGTCATTGAGATCTGCCAGCGTGGCGAAACCCCCATGGTGGCCGCGGTGATTTCCGGACGGCCCAATTCCGACGAGTTCAAGGCCTATATCACCAAATACGCCGGCAGCAAATACATCAAGGGTGTCCGCCAGGTCCTGCATTCCGACGTCACGCCCGCCGGATATTGCCTCGACCCGAAGTTCGTGAACGGGATCAAGCTGCTCGGCGATTTGGGCCTCAGCTTTGATTTGTGCATGCGGGCGGGCGAATTGATGGATGCCGTCAAGCTGGTCGATCAATGCCCGAAGACGCGGTTCATCGTCGATCATTGCGGGAACATGAGCGTCCAGTCGACCGACGAAGAACTGCGAGCCAAGTGGAAAAAAGGGATGCAGGAACTGGCCAAACGGCCGAACACCGTCTGCAAGATTTCAGGCCTGATTGCCTCAGCGAAACCGAGCACGTGGAAGCCCGCGGATCTGGCTCCCAATATGAATTTCTCAATGGAGACTTTCGGCCCGGATCGCATCATGTTCGGCGGTGACTGGCCGGTTTGTACGTTGGCGGCCTCGTACAAGGAATGGGTCGAGGCGCTGAAAACGATTACCGCCAAGACCAGCGAAGAGAATCGCAAGAAGTTGTTCCACGACAACGCCGTGAAGTTCTACGGTTTGTCGTAGGCACGCGGGTGACAGATGACGACTGGTCGGTATTATCGACCGCGGCCAAGTCATTTTTTAAGCCACAGAAGGACACAGAAATACACAGAAGGAAGAAGCGATATTTGCAATTCTTCTGTGTATTTCTGTGTCCTTCTGTGGCAAAAAGAATTTACCCTGCGGCTTTTTGCACGGCTCGGACGGGTGGCTGCAAGGGCTGGATCGAACTGCCGACCAGAGGTAGCTTCAGCGTAAACGTCGTGCCCTTGCCAACAGTGCTTTCGACGCGGATGCGGCCTTGATGTGCTTCAATAACATCGCGGCAGAGGGCGAGGCCCAGGCCGGTGCCGCCTTGGCCTTGTGAATCGGTCGTCTTGGTCGTGAAGAAGCGATCGAAGATCTTTCGCAGATTCTCGGCGGGGATTCCGGCTCCGGTGTCGCGGACGGAGATCTCGGCCCAGCCCTCTTCGCGGTTGGCTTTGATACTGATGATCATGCGGCCGCCGGCTTCCATCGCCTGGCGACCATTGATGATCAGATTCAGGAGAACTTGCTGCAATTGGCCAACGTTGACATTGGCCCGAGCATCGGCCTGGGCGTTGACTTCGACCTTGATGCGGTGGACTTCGAGGTCTTTTTCGACCAAGAGCAGGACTTCTTCGACCAGTTGAGTCAGGTCGATTTCATCCTTGCGATCGGACTTGTTGCGGGCGTAGGCCAGCATGCCGGTCGTGATTCGGCTGGCGCGTTGGCCGGCGGCGAGGATCTTGTTGAAGGCCTTATCGCGGGCATCTTCGTCCTTGTGACGCAGGCCCAACTTTGCGTAGTTGATGACCGTAGTCAGGATGTTGTTGAACTCATGAGTGATCGATGAGGCCAGGGCACCGACGGTGCTCATCTTTTGAGATTCCAGCAGTTGCTGCTGCAATTCGGCGATTTGCTTTTCGAGTGCTACCAGCGTTCCGTCGCTCATGCCAATCCCCTGTCGTGAGAGCCCGGTCGCGTGACCGAGGCCGAATCCTTGAGTGCATCATCTATGGAGGAGAAAGCTTCAGTAGTGCGCGGCCCCGCGCAGAGACTCTCTCACTGTTCTCCTATCGGATGTCACTGAGTCGGACTTCAGACTGGTTGTGAAGGATTCCAACGCCGAGGTTGGGGAAAGCAGGATCGAAAAATCCTGCCGGGAGGCTGGGGGAGGCGGGTGGCCCCGGAAGAGTTTGCCAAGGCAAAACACAGATTGCCGGGTGGGTTTATCCGGCAGAGTCTACGCAGGTTCTTTAATCCGATTTGTATAAAGTACGCGAGCAAGACAGATTGGTGAGCCGAGTGCCGTCAGCCCCTGGACTCCGTGGCAGACGCTGCCACGTGAAATTGTCCGTGGCCTGACGGCACCCGGCTCACCTGGTCGGATTTTTGATTAGGGATTCAATAAATGTTGCAGCGCCGGTTGCATCGCATCCGCCTGTCGCAGGAAACCCAGATCGGTCGGATGCGAACCATCGACAGTGTCTTCGCCATCGGTTCCCAGCAGCTTTTCACCAAGTAAGTAGCCCAGATGCTTCGTGCCGTCCGCCAATAATGACTTGTAGGCTTTCTCCAACTCGACCCGGCTGGTTTGATTGCGGGTGAGGCTGCTGCTGATCAAGAAGGCGTTCGAATAGGTGCGGTCCTCGACGAGGAGAATGGGGGTCTCCGGGTGGGCGGCTCGTAATTTCTTGACGAACGGGACGACTCGTTCGGCGACCATTTTGGCGTCCATATTGGGCAGACAATCGAGGACATACACCGCAGGATCCAATTCGGCGAGCAAATCGGCCATTTCGGCTTCCATCTTGCCGTTGCCGGAAAAACCCAGGTTGATGACCGGGTAATTGAGGCGACGTCCCAGAATCGCGGTATGCACCATTCCGGGGCGCGAAGCACATCCCCCCTGCGTGATTGACGTTCCGTAGAACAGGATCGGCTTGCGATGTTTTTCCAGACGTTGATCGGCAACTGCGAGGAACGACGTTTTGTCGATTCCCAGCTCGACGCTGGTCACTCCATTATAAAGCGGTAGATAAAGCATGTATTCGCGCTCGCCAACCGGCAGGCCGCTGACCAGCGCGACCGAGTTCGTCTGAGCGCGAGGCTGTCCGACGGACAACCACCGCCATGTGGTGCCTGAGTCCTTCACATAGAGATCCAGGCCGCTCACGCCGGTGGCGGGCATATGGGGCATGGCCAGTTCGGACTTGGTTAATGTCCAGCGAGCATGAATCACTCGGGCATCAGTGACAAAACGCACTGCCAAGCCGGCTGAGTGGTGACTTAACCCCCAAACGGCAGCGGGGGCTTTGCCTTCGGCCTTGGCTGGCAGTCTGTCGAAGGGGGCTTTCAAATCGGCCGTCCAGCCCTGGCCTTCAACACCCAGCAGGCGGATGTCGTACCAGAGGATCGGCTGCGCGGGGTCGGCAGTCCCTTTCTCGGGAGCCAGTTTGTCGATGGCGGATGCGGCAGATGGCAGGACCGACAAGGCGACGATCAAACAGAGTGACCAGGCCAGATTTCGCAGAGTCATTGAAAGAGCCTTTGTTCAAAACAGGCATATAAAGAATCCGTAGGATAGGCATCCTGCCTGTCCGTCCAATACAAGAAACG
>JAQGHS010000027.1 GCA_028291605.1 Planctomycetaceae bacterium
CTCGCCAAGCAAGACATCCGTTTCAAGATGCCGGCCTCGACCGATGGCCAGGACATTACGCTGTCGCTTGTGGCATCGGATGTGGGAGACGGTAATGACCATGACTTCGCCATCTGGCAGCAGCCACGACTGGTCACTCCCGGCCGGCCCGATCTGTTGTTGCGCGATGTCCGCCAAGTCGCCAGCGAACTAACGGCGATGCGGACACGGATGTTTGCCAATACGGCTCAATATCTGGACGCTGCCGCCGAGGCCTCTGCGGCGGCGGGTAAAGATAGCTCTGTTGATCTGGCGAAGAAATATGGAGTGGAAGCAGTCGCATTGCGAGCCTGGTTCGATTACCTCGGTGTCGGATCCAGCGATATCGTTGATCTCCAAGGCCATTTCAAGGAGAAGATCGATAACGCGCAGAACTACGACTTCATTAAAGGCTGGGGCACCCACAATACGCCGTTATTACTAGCGAATTCTTCTGATCAAGCGGTGCGTGTCCCCGGCAACATGAAGCCGCACAGCGTGGCCGTCCATCCGTCGCCAACCTTGCGGGCCGCTATCGGGTGGCGCAGCCCGGTCACGGCAAAGATGAAAATCGAAGGTGTCGTGACGCATGCTCATCCGGAATGCGGCAACGGAGTCACGTGGTCGCTGGAGTTGCGACGCGGAACGACGCGGCAACGATTGGCTACCGGTACCGCGCAAGGCAATCAGGCCGCAAAATTTGGGCCGGTGGAAACCTTGGTCAACAGCGGAGATTTGATCTCGCTGTTGATCGGGCCGCGTGACGGGAACCATTCGTGCGACTTGACTGCAGTCGATCTGCAACTGGCCTCTACGGGCGAGGGCGGCAAGACCTGGAATCTCGCGGCCGATGTGTCGAGTGATATTCTCGCGGGCAATCCGCACGCCGACAAGTTTGGAAACAACGGAGTCTGGCACTTCTATACAGAACCGGAAAAGGGTGGCCCCACCGATGTGGGCCCCGTGATTCCGGCCGATTCGCTGCTGGCCAAATGGCTGGCCACGTCAGATGTCGACGCCAAGGGCAAGGTCGCTGATGATATTCAAAAGCTCCTGACATCGGCTCCGCCCGAAGCCAAGGACAGCCCGGATGCCGTTCTCTATCGTCAATTGACATCATTCAGCGGTCCCTTGTTTGGTGCCTTGCGAAGCGCAACTCCACCTGCGGACGCGACGAAACCTGAGGCGACTAAGCCCTCACCGGCGAGTCCGGTGTTTGGCCCCGATCCAGCACTCTTCGGCATGCATCCCAACGGCAGTCCCGTCGATGCCACCAACTTGTGTGTGAAAGCACCCTCGGTAGTTACGTTTACTCTGCCGGCAGACCTTGTCACGGGGAGTGAACTGGTCACGTCCGGTGTCCTGGAATCCGTCACGGGTGCCGAGGGGAGCGTGCAACTGGAAGTCGTGGTCGGCAAACCGACCCGTGCAACGGGCCTCGTCACCAGCGAAGTCAAAGTGACGCTGGCCGGCGGAACCTGGAGCGACGACAATCGCCGCACAGCCTATTCGACGCCGATCGTCGTGACCGAGAACAGTGCAGTCCGCAAACGGATTGAAGCAGCGTTCGATGATTATCGCCGCCTCTTCCCCGCCGCGCTGTGCTACACGAAGATCGTTCCGGTGGACGAAGTCGTGACGCTGACGCTGTTCTATCGTGAGGATGACCACCTCGTCCGACTGATGCTGGACGATGCTCAAAAGGCACAACTCGACCGCTTGTGGGACGAATTGCACTACATTAGCCAGGATGCGTTGACCCTGGTCGATGCCTTCGCCCAATTGATGGAATATGCAACGCAAGACGCCGATCCCAAAGTGTTCGAACCCCTTCGCAAGCCCATCAACGATCGCGCAGCCGCCTACCGCAAGCGGCTCGTCGACGATGAACCGAAGCAGCTCGACGCGCTGCTCGCGTTCGCTACGAAAGTCTATCGCCGACCAGTGTTGGCCGCCGAAACCCAGGAACTCCGCAACCTGTATGCCTTGTTGCGAAAAGAAGAGATGCCTCACGAAGAAGCTTTCCGGCTGCTGCTGGCGAGGATGCTCGTCGCCCCCAGCTTCTTGTATCGAATCGAAAAACCGGTTCCTGGAGACAAGCAGGGGCCTGTTTCCGACTTCGAACTCGCGAGTCGGCTGAGTTACTTCCTGTGGGCTTCGGAACCCGATGAGGAACTGCTGAAGGCCGCAGCCGCCGGAAAGCTCGGCGACACCAAGAATTTGCTCGCTCAATCACGCCGCATGTTGAGCGACGCCAAGACGCGCCGGCTGGCGACGGAGTTTGCCTGCCAGTGGTTGCACATCCACGACTTTGACCATCTGGACGAAAAGAGCGATCGGCACTTCCCGACGTTCGTCAGCCTGCGCGGCGCGATGTATGAAGAATCGATTGTGTTCTTCACCGACCTCTTCCAGAACAACGGTTCGGTCCTGAATATCCTCGATTCTGATTACACGTTCCTGAACGAAGAACTTGCCAAACACTACGGGATCCCAGGGATCAAAGGACCGGAATGGCGACGAGTTGACAACGTCAAACAGTACGCTCGCGGAGGGATTCTGGGGCAGGCCACGACGCTGACCAAGCAATCGGGGGCGTCGCGAACGAGTCCCATCTTGCGAGGCAACTGGATCAGCGAAGTGCTGTTGGGCGAACGTTTGCCGCGTCCGCCCAAGGGTGTCCCGCAGCTTCCAGAAGACGAAGCAGCCGAGACGTTGACCGTCCGCCAACTGACGGAAAAGCATGTGAGCGATGCAAAATGCTCGGTCTGTCACCGACGTATCGACCCCTTCGGATTTTCTCTGGAGAGTTTCGACGCGATCGGCCGACATCGCGAGAAGGACCTGGGAAATCGACCAATCGACACGAAGGTCACCGCGTTTGACGGCTCGGAGTTTACAGGAGTCGATGGACTCCGCAGCTATCTGTTGACGGTCCGTCGTGACGCTTTCGTGCGGCAGTTCTGCAAGAAACTATTGGGGTATTCGCTGGGCCGTGCGGTACAATTGTCGGATGAGCCGCTGTTGACGGACATGCAGACGGTCTTGAAGAACAACGACTACAAGGTGGTCTCGGCAATCGAGGCAATTATCCAAAGCCGTCAATTCCGCGAAATTCGCGGGCGTGAGCGGGCGACGGAAGAGTAGTACATTTATAACGAGGCAAGACGGGACCCTCAGGCGAGCCGGGCGGCGTAAGCCCCCGGATTCTTCGTCTCGAGTAATACGACGTGAAACATCGACCCCGACGCGAGCAGCGTCGGCCACGTGGAAAGAATCCCCGGGCTTACACCACGGGGCTCGCCAAGATTTCATCTAAAAATGGAGCGCTCCATGAATAATAGTCACACCTTTTCACGTCGCACGATGTTGCGTGGCCTCGGCGTCACGATGGCTTTGCCGTGGTTGGAATCGCTCAACGTATGGGGTGATGATGCCACCGGCACCAAGAAGGCCAGTGAAGCTCCTGTCCGACTGGCCGTCCTGTTCGCCGGCAACGGCTTTCACAGCCGTGAATGGTGGGCGAAGGGGGAAGGGAAGGGCATGGAGCTCGGCAAGGTGCTGGCCCCGCTGAACGACTTCCGCGAAAAGCTGCTCTTCGTCAAAGGCCTCTACAACGAACAGGCCTTGAAGGGGAACATTCATAGCTCGCAGACCGGCAACATTCTGTCCGGTGCGCCGCTGGCCTCGGGCGGCGAGATTCGATCCGGCACCAGCGTCGACCAATTCCTCGCGCAAACTTACGGTCGTTCGACCAAGGTACCGAGCTTGGTACTCGGTTGCGAAAAATCAAATCCGTCGGTCCACAAGAACTATTCGATGCTCTACAGCTCGCATATTTCCTGGTCCTCGCCGACGACGCCGACCCCGTTGGAATTGTACCCCGCGCTGGCGTTCGACCGACTCTTTAAGGACGAAGTTCAACGCGGCGATAAGAGTGTCCTCGACGCCGTCCTGGCCGACGCGAGCGACATTCGCCGCCAGATCAGCACGACCGATCAACGCAAGCTGGATGAGTATCTCGATTCAGTACGAGACGTCGAGCAACGGATCGCGAACGCCGGCAAGCAGGGTGAGCTACAGGGCTGGCGGCCGACACTCGATAAGCCCAATATGCCGCGCCCATCAGAAGGAATTCCGCAGAACATTGCCGATCACATGCGGTTGATGTGCGACATCCTGGTCCTCGGTTTCCAGACCGATACGACGCGCATCACCACGCTGAAACTCAATAACGACCATTCCTCATTGCGATTCCCGCATCTGGGAGTGGACTACATGATTCACCATCTGTTGTCGCATTCGGACACTGCTGACTGGTTGAAGGTGAATCAGTTCTTCTTCGAACAACTGGGTTACATCGCCAGGAAACTGGATGCCATTCAAGAAGGCGAGCGGACCGCGTTGGACAACTCCATGCTGATGATGTGCTCCAGCATGATGAGTGGCGGTCACGACGCAACCCAGTTACCAGTGGTGGTCGTGGGCCGCGGTGGCGGGAAGATTCAAACCGGCAAGGTGCTGGATTACAAGACGCAGCCCAACCGCCAGATGTGTCGGCTGTATATGTCGATGATGGAAAAGATGAATGTCCACGTCGACAAATTCGGCGACGCGACCGAACGGTTGCAGGAAGTCTAAACTTTTTTCCCTTCTGTCCATTCAGTGATTTATGTCCCTTTGAATTCAGGTGGGACATATGGGAATGGTCTGTTGACCGAATAAGAATCACCACAAAGAACGCCAACAGCCCGGCTTGCTAATCAGCAATCCGGGCTGTTGTTTTTGATGTGATCAGCGATTAGCGACGGCGACGATTCGGGAACACAGCCGCTTCAGCGTCCGGAACATTCACCGCAGGTTCAGCGGGCGGAGGCGGGGCCACCGCGGGAGCTTGCGGCTCGGCCGGTGTCACTGGATTCACTACATTGGGCTGGGCATTCGCCGGGTTGTAGATCGGCGTCGTGTTGACCGATCCCGAAACGTAGCCAGTGCTGTAAGTGCCATAGGCCGAATTCATCCCGTTGGGCCAGTTGGGAGCCGGGGCGGGCGGCAACATTTCAGGGCGATATTGCCAGCGAGGTACAGATTGATAATAGAAACCCAACTGGGTGGTGTCAGTCGGCTGGTAAACCATCGGGTACGGTCCACCCGAGACTGACGGAATACCCGCCAGTTGCGAATTCCAGTAATACCGGTAGGTGTTCGGCGTCCGAGACAACCCCCACACTGCCGGCGGCCGGACCCAGGCGTTGCCCGATGCCGAACCGTGACAGCAGCCGTGGCCGAACAGGCCACCACCCATGCAGTTTCCGGACGGGCAGCCGCCACCCCAACCACCGCCCCATCCGCCGCCATTCCCCCAGCCACCCTGCTGGCAATTGCCGTTCGGGCAATTGTAGTTGGTCTGCTGAATCGGCGTCCCCAGCGGAGCCACCTGGCGAGTCTGAGCTGCATATCGTTCCGCCGAGAAGCCTGTCGCGGGAGCACTGAAGGCCAGCAGGAGGCCAGCCACTGCGGCGGGGCGACGGAGAATCGTCATCGAGAGTTTCATATTTCCAATCCCTGAGGCGAGTCGTCCGGCAGGCGGACAAAAAGGTCACTCTAGTATCCGTAGGGTACGCTGGTCGGGGTCAAACGCGATGACGGCAAGCCCCAGCCATAATTGAAATTGCTACGAACATTGGGAGCCTGAGGAATCGTCACCGGTCCGCCATATCCCTGGGCTGCGTATCCCTGGTTCAAATCATTCGGATTGGCATAGCCGGGATTCAGAGCGATGATGTCTGTCTGGCAACCGGCATCCCAGTAGGTCAACGGTTTCAACCAGGCCATGCTGCAGCGGAAACGGTGTCCGATATCGGCGCGGCAGGCAGCACAATTGTGATGGCAGCCGCACTTGTTGCCCCAGCAGCAGCTGCCGCCACTGTAACCGTAGGCGGTATAACCACCGTTCGGAATGTTGCCGTTCGAGGGGTACACATTGTACCCCGGAGCATAGCCGGCATACGCGTTGTGATAACGGTACGGAGCCTGATTCATCACTCCGTTGAAATATCCAACACGCTGCACCTGTCCGCGCGGTGCCTGCGTCTGGCCGCTGTAATTGGCGGTTCGCTCCTGGGCTGACGCTGACGTCGCCAGCAGGCAGACCAACCCGGCGACCCACAGCCGTGACAATGTATGTTGAGTCAGCATGTGCTTCGTTCCTGGAAAATAAAGTGTCAAATTCTCGACAGCTCAGTTTGGCTGAGCGTTATCAACCGTCATGTTTCACTTACCCACGGTCGTTAGACCGTAGAGAATTACTTGCTTTGTGTAGTACCCATGATCGGGCGAGCGTGGCTACAACCCGTATTTTTGCTCTGACAACGCACTAGTACGACACAGGCGGCCAGAACAAGGCGAAGGGACTGATGTGCGACTTGTAGTTCACGCGGACTTCCGTCCCCATCAGAATCCGTTTTTCCGTCTTGCAGATTCCGAACGGTGTCAGAATCCAGTGCCGGCAGGTCTTGTGGTAGAACGGGCCATACAGACCACGATACCGATGAGCGTAGAGCATCTCATGCGGATCGAAGGCGGGATTGGTAATCATCGTCTGGCCGACATACGGGGGAATACCACCATGCGGTGACGGGTACAGAGCTCCGTCGACACGGGCGACTCCGGGAGCTCCATAGATGACATTCGGCGGAGTTTGATAAGTCGGTACTCCACCATTCATCCCGTTCATCACATTGCCTGTGGGGCGAGCGGGAATCGGATTGGCGAAACTGACGTCATTCGCTGGGGCCTGAGCCTCCTGCATGGCAGTCGTATCGTATTGGGGAGCGACTCCCTGCGGTGCGTTGTAACCGGCAGTCACATCCGCTGGCGGGGCTGCGGCTTCAATCGGATAAGCATCGGGCTCTTCGCTCACCGGAGTCGCGAAGTCATTGGCCGCAGCTTGCGGAGCAGCGACAGGCGTGATTTCTGGTTCGACTGCGGTGGCCACTTCGGGCTCGACCGGTGTCGCGACTTCTTGTGAAGCGGCAGTCCGGCGACGGCGGGGCGCATCGTCCGGGAACGGGTTTTCAAAGTCCGAGCGATCGGTCTGCGTGAGCAGTCGATTGGCCGCTGCGGGGGTTTGTGATTCATCGAAAGTGGGACGTCGTCGTCCCGCATCCCGACGCAACATCTGCACGTCGGCATTCCCTTCCAGTTGGAAGGATTGGTCGTTAGCGGGCTGAGTGGCTTGAGTCGGCAGTTCTGCCGAGACTCGCACGACTCGAGCCGAATTGGCAACGGGGGCGGGGGCCGCCGCGGGTTTTTGACCGCGAACTTTCTGCCACCAGCCGGCAATACCCTTTTTCGGTGCGACTGTGTTTTGAGCAGCAGCCGGTGCGGCGGTACGCACGGTGGGACCGACTTTGGCCGTTTGGGCCGACGAAATTCCGGGGGTCAGCGCGGGAATCACCGCGGCAACCAACGCGACACGCAACAGCTTCCGAGGCATGAACCCCTCCTTGGACGGTACCCCGCCGGACAAACACCATGGGTTGCGAAATCTGTCTCGTGACTTACGAGTGCTAGCCTGGCCAGCCTCACAGATTCGCCCACAGGTAGAACAAATCTCCCGAATCTTTCCGGGGAGTTTTTCACTACTCACTTCGTCACTATGCACCCATTGGCAGGTCTCCGCCCACCACGGGTCAGTACAAAATTCGGCTCGTATCGAACGTCGGAATCAATCATTCCATGACGCTTCTGACGGTTCTTCCAGTTTTCTCGAATGCTCAAGCAGGTAAGGGTTTGCGACACACCGCACACGTGTTTTTTCCGGCAGAACTGCTACAATTGGCAGACCTTGCGCGGGCCGAAAAGAGCGCCTGGTTTAACTGTTTTGAAGCGTAAGGCTTGTGGGTCTGGCTCTGCCTGACAACCTGTGGAAGAGATCACCGGAAAGGCCTCAGGCACAGCCTGACCTACTACATTCCGCACGTGTGGATGATGCCTAAACAACAGCATCTAGAGTCTGGTAATACACGGCAGCCGCGATTATTCTCAGCCTCACGTCCTTTCCCTGCCGAATCTCAGGGCATACAACATTCATCGCGAACTGGTTTGGCGAGCGTGTGAAACAATGAGCCGCTGGGCGATAGCCCCCGGTTCGAATAAACAATTGAATCAATATGGCAATAGATCCGGACGCTAGCGCGTTCCGGCTGATATTGCTCGAACAGACAATGGCACCGTTGATCCTCAACGCATTAACCGTTTGAGGTAACTGGATTATTGAGTTGACGGGGAGTGTGAGCTTTGGCTGAGCAAGACAACGAGATGGAGATCCACGCGAATGCCGACGGCGGGGATCAGATGGGGTACGTCAACATCAGCCCCGAGTCGCGGCGGCGGTATCTCAATTACGCCTTGTCAGTCATCCAGGCCCGAGCCTTGCCGGATGTTCGAGACGGTTTGAAGCCCGTGCAGCGGCGTATTCTGTATGTGATGTTCGCAGGCCTGGGGCTCACTTCCGATGCCAAGGTCCGGAAATGTGCGAAAATCTGCGGCGATACGACCGGTAATTTCCACCCCCATGGTGAGGAAGCGGTCTACGATGCACTGTGCCGGATGGCCCAGGACTTTACGTTGCGCTACCATCTGGTCGATGGTCAGGGCAACTTCGGATCGATCATGGGACTGCCTGCGGCGGCCAAACGGTATA
>JAQGHS010000028.1 GCA_028291605.1 Planctomycetaceae bacterium
AAATTCACCTACGTCCATTCATTGGCCGAAGTCAACGAATCCCAGGCGGCGAAGAGCTGTCAATTGGCCTGTTTGGTCCCTCCGGCGCAGATTGATCATGTCGAAGTGATCGCCTCGCATCTGGAAAAGATGCCGCCGAAGAGTACGTACTTCTATCCGAAATTGCTCAGCGGGTTGGTATTCAATTCGATTGAGTAGAATTGAAGTTGGACGAAACTCACGATCGAAAAAGTTTGTTGTATCCGACTGAGTAGGATAGAATGCAAGCGACCTTCGTGGAAACCACCGACTTCACGGAATGGGTCACGGAGTTCTTGCCAGACGACTTGTATTCTAGAGTTCAATACGAACTGATGAATGAACCTGACCGAGGCGCGGTCATGCCGGGTTGTGGTGGATTGCGTAAGCTCCGCACGGCCGATCCCCGCCGTGGTAAAGGCAGGCGTGGTGGTGCGAGACTGATTTACTTGTATGTCCCTGATATCAGATGCTTCTACATGGTTGACATCTATGGCAAGGACGAGAAAGAAGACCTCTCGTCAGATGATAAGAATGCACTCCGGCAATTGGCGGACACGCTGAAGATCGAGGCGAAGCAGGCTCGAATACGCTCGGCAAAAAAGGGCAAGAAATGACTTTGAAAGCGAGAAAACCACTGTTCGAGCGACTTAAGGCGGGACTCGAAGAAGCAATCTCTCATGCCAAAGGAGAGTTGACTCTTAAGACAGTAGAAATTCCTGAAAAGCCCCCTGAGATTGATGGAGCTACTTTGACTGCGTTGCGGGAAGCTGCGCATATGTCTCAGGCAATTTTCGCGAAAGTACTCAGCGTTTCTACGAAGACCGTGCAGAGTTGGGAACAGGGAATCAGAGTGCCTTCTGAACCTTCCCGTCGCTTGATTCATTTGTTTAGCGAGCGTCCTGAGGTGGTCTGTGAAATCGTCGGATTGCAGCCGGTGATTCTCAAAGGGATCAGGATCGTGTCGACAGGTAAAGGTGGGCGGAGAATCGAATTCTCAGGAGTTGCCAACGCCCACAAGAAGAACAAATCAGCCTAACCACCATGGCCGGCAATACATTTCGGAAGCTGGCGCTGGCTCTGCCGGAAACGGTGGAAGCCGAGCACATGGGGCATCCGGATTTCCGAGTCCGCGGGAAGATTTTCGCGACACTCGGGCCGGATGAGGATTGGGGGATGGCCAAGCTGCCCCCAGAGGAACAGGCGCGGCTCGTGCAATTGGAACCTGACGTTTATAGCCCATCGAGCGGGGCATGGGGACGAAGTGGTTGCACGATCATTCAGTTGGCTGGTGCGGATAAGGTTACAGTGAAAGAGGCGTTGCTTGCCGCTTGGCGCAAGGTTGCGCCGAAAGAGTGTCGGTGATCGTGCCGCGGTCAATAGGCATGGCAACTGTTACACCGAAGGCGCGGTGAACTCTGACGCTTGTGCATCCTCGCTACTGCGAACGCGTATGATCGCGGAGCGATCAACGACACTCTTTCAGTAGGAGCCTCACCTTGGCGAGCCCACAGCCCCTCAAATTGTGTTTCTCAACCCTCGCCTGCCCCGATTGGAGTTGGGGTGACATTCTGGAGTACGGTCCGCAATTTGGCTACCAGGGTGTTGAGATCCGTCTGCTGGAACGTGAGACCGATTTGCTGGTACGGCCCGAGTTTCAGCCAGATCAACTTGCCCAACGGCGGGTGGAACTTGATGCGGCGAAGTTTCAGGTAGCCGGGCTCGGGTCATCGGTGAGGTTTGATTACCTCGATGCCGATGTCCGCGCGCAGCAACTGGAAATCGGCAAGCGGTATATCGATCTGGCACATCAATTGCGTTCTCGGTTTGTCCGAGTGTTTGGGGATGTCTTCACCGCCGGGCAGGACGCCCCTGGTCGCGAGCGGGTCTTGTCGCAGGTCGTTGAGGGGTTAACGGCTCTGGGGCACTACGCTGAGCCGCGCGGTGTGCTGGTGTTGATGGAGACTCACGGCGATTTTGCCGCCACGCAATGGATGCAGACGGTGATGGAGCGGGTCGATCATCCGGCGGTGGGAGTTCTGTGGGATACTCACCACCCTTGGCGATTTTACAACGAAGCGTTGCCCGAAACTTTCAATCGCCTGCGTCCCTGGATTCGTCACACCCATTGGAAGGACTCCGTGGCCGATGCTGCAAGCGTCGGTATGAGCGCCGACGCTAGCAGCGTCGGCCACGGGGGCGCGGCGGCTGCCGCGCAGGCCCACTCATTGATGAGTGGTCACAAGCCGGCGCACTACGTGTTGTTTGGCGAAGGTGAGTTCCCTGCTACCGATGCGCTCCGGCTGCTGGACCTGGCTGGTTATGACGGTTGGTACAGCCTTGAATGGGAGCTGGCCTGGCATCCGGAATTGGAACAACCTCTGGTTGCTTTGCCGGACTTTCCGAGAAAACTGATTGCGCTCGGTGCTGCGGTACGCGCCGGCAGTGCTGGCCGATAGAGGGATGCGGATCATTCCGGCGCGCGAAACCGGTCTGTTTGTGACTCTGGAATCGATGGATCTGATTCGGGGGCTCGAAGACAGGATCAACCTGTTGCATAAGCCGGCGTACATGACATCGCCTGCAGCAAATGTTGCAATTTCGAGCGAAGAATTTTTGATACACCTGTCTTCACTGTTACGGTCCGCAGAGTCTAGTTTTTGAGAGAAGTGTGACTGTACTGTTCTCTGAACGCGGTGAAAAAAATCTTCACTAAATAAGTGTTTTCGAGGTGCCTTTAAGATGAACTCGACCAAACAGTTTACCTGATGAGATCTGCTTTCCCTGTCTGCGTTTGTGAATCATTAGGAGTCTCTTGAGATGAGTGTGTCGAACGGGAGCCGTGTGATGCCAGTGTTGGCTAATCGCTACGTCTCGCTGTTTGACCACCCCCAGAATGCGTTCTATAGTCAAGTTGTCAGCGTCTGGTTCAATTTCTTGAACAATTCGCGGACAACACAGGACACGCATCACGACGGCGCGTTACCAATCGTCACGTTCGGCAAGATCGATCTGGTCGGTCAATCTTGTCTAACCCGGTAACGGAAGGCGTCGTCATATGGGGGAGCTTATGCGGATCGGGACTCAACTTAGACGCTGGATCGTCATCCTCGTATTATGCGGGCTGACTTCATGGACTTATCGCACCTCGTTAGGAGCGGGTCCCGTGAAGTTTCGCCGGCCGAGTGCTGGCGGGACTGATAAAGCCGTTTCTTCGGGGATTGAACTCGAGAGATCGCGGCAGTGGCTCGAAGCCATTGAGCACTACGAAAAAGAGCTCAAAGAGCATCCTGGCCAGGAAGACCTGAAACATGGTCTGCGGCGATCCAAATACCACTTCGCCATCGATCGCCGGTACGCCGACAGCAGTTTTTTAAGAACGATGCTGCCGATGAACCGGAGTGACGCTCTGGCGGTGGTCAACGAAGTGCTGAATCAAGTGCAGCGCAGCTATGTTGACGCGTTGCCTGAGATGTACTTCGTCGCACATGGGACCGAGAGTCTGTATCTCTCCCTCGTGAATCCCAAGTTCCTGCAGACTAATTTGCCTGGGGTTTCACCCCAACAAGTTCAAAAGGTCCGAGTCGTTCTCAAGGAACGTTATTGGAATAAGCCGGTCGCCGATCGCCGATCGACAGTGCAGATCATCAATGAAGTTTGCGATCTTACCGAGCGTGAAATCGGATTGCAGTCAGGGGCGGTCGTAATGGAGTACCTGTTCGGTGGTTGTAATTCTCTCG
>JAQGHS010000046.1 GCA_028291605.1 Planctomycetaceae bacterium
ATAAGGACTCGTTCCATAGCGGCGATTTTCTGGTGGGGAATGTCCTGGGAGCCGATCAGGAATCGCGCGCGATTGCCATCGGCAATCATGTGCGGACTGGTCAGACCATCCAGTTCCATGTCCGGGACGCTCGGTCTGCGGATGAAGAATTGCGGCAGATGCTGGTGCGAGAAACCGAGAACAAAAAGGTGGAAGCCGCCCTGCTCTTTTCGTGCAATGGTCGCGGGACACGTTTGTTTTCCACGCCGGACCATGACGCGGCCGCAATCCAGGAAACGTGCGGACCGATTCCGTTGGCGGGATTCTTCGCCCAGGGAGAACTAGGACCGGTGGGGCCGAAGAACTACATGCACGGCTTCACAGCCAGTGTCGTGTTGTTCGAGGGAGCGTGAACGCGGGGGATTGGATCTCACCACGGAGACACGGAGTGAATAAGAGGGAGTTTTTTAGCCACGGATTGACACGGATGAAACACGGATTGGGTCAGCCTATATTGGCATCTGTCCGTGAAACAAACTTGTTCAATGATCAAAAAACTCTCGCCTTGCGATGCCGGTCGGCGTGGCTCTGACTCAGCATTAATCCGTGTTTCATCCGTGTCAATCCGTGGCTAAAAAACTCTTCTAAATCCCTCTCTCCAAATTATTCCTTCAACAGCGAATCCGCCAGGCGGTTCGTCGGTTCGTCGTCGTGGTCTTTCAGATCACGGAACCGCTGTTGATTTCGCCGCATCGCTGTTGTGAGGTAGAACAGACCTGTGTCCCACTCGCGAGTCTGTTCCTTTGCGGTCAGTTGGCGATTGTCCGGGAGCGCGGACAGCCGGGCGTAGACGCAGCTGGCGGTGAAGAGTTCGATCGCGATGTCGCCGAGTCGTGACTGGATGTATTCGCGGTCGAGAATGCTTTCTCGCAGCCGAATCAGCGCCGACTGGCCGGCGTTGGCGAATTGGCGGATCTGCTTGCCCAACTGAGCTGCGGGACCGACCAGCAACGTGTGCGAGGCTTGGATCATCGGGGCTCGCAGATGGAGCAGTTTGCCGGCTGTCCACGGCTTTTTCAGGACACTCTTCAGTTGCTCGCCGACTCCCCGCAGGCCCACCATCGCGACGAAGCAACGCAGGACTTCATTGGCCCCTTCGCCGATGAGGTTAATGCGGGCATCACGCAGCATGCGTTCGAGCGGCATGTTCGAGAAATAGCCGGCCCCGCCGTGAATCTGCAGGGCGTCGTTGACGATCCGCCACAGACCATCGCTGGCAAACACCTTCAGCATCGCCGTCTCGAGCATGTAGTCTTCGGCGCCGCTGTCAATCAACGCGGCGGTGTGATACGTGGCGGCCTCCATCGCGTAGGTGTCGGCCGCCATGAGGGCCAGCTTCTGTTTGATGAGCTCGAATTCGCCGAGTGATTTCCCAAACTGCCGCCGTTTCCGGGCATGTTCGAGTGACAATTTCAGGCAGACTTTGGCCGCCCCGGTGCAACTGGCTCCGAAGGTCGTGCGTCCAAAATCGAGGACCGTGAGGGCGACTTTCAGGCCCTTCCCCACCTGGCCGAGCACGTTCTCTTTGGGAACGTACATGTCGTGAAATGCCAATCGCGCGGTGGCCGTCCCCTTGATCCCGCATTTCGGCATCCGTGCTTCGACGACTTCAAACCCGGGCATGTCGGGAGTCACCAGGAAGGCGGTGATCTTGCCATCGGGGTCACGGGTATCCGGCGTGCGGGCCATGACGGTCAGCATCTGGGCAATGGCGCCATTGGTGATATAGCGCTTGGTGCCATTGAGAAGATAGCCCTTGCCGTCCGGCGAAGGAGTCGCCTTGGTCTGCACATTGCTGGCGTCAGAACCGGCTTCGGGTTCGGTCAGGGCGAAGGCGGCGATTTGTTTGCCCTCAGCGAGCGGATGCATCCAGGTGGCCTTCTGCTCGGGAGTTCCGAACAGGGCCAGCCCACGCAGGCCGATCGAATGATGGGCGTTAATGAAGACGGCCGTCGACGCACAATGCCCGCCGATGACTTCCATGACGCGGCAATAATTCTGCTGCGAGAATCCCCGCCCGCCGTTTTCGGGCGAGACCGTCATGCCCATGACGCCCAGTCGCGAGAGCCCCTGGATCACATCGGCCGGAATGTCGCAGTCCTGGTCGATCTTCGCCGCATCGAGATGGTGATCAACGAAGTCGCGGACTTCTGCTACCGCTCGCGTACCGATTTCGTATTCACTGGGCGAAAGCTGAGGATAAGGGAGCATCGCCGGACCAAGAAAACGCCCGAAAAACAATTCCTTGGCGAATCCCGCCTTCTGAGGCCCCGAAAACAGCAGTTCTTCGGCCTGCTGAAGTTGCTTTTGTTGTAATTCCGCGGTGGTCGGCGACATCGTGGTACCTTCGGAGCAGAATTGGTGAACGGGTCCATCATCTCCTGCACGAATTATACGCAGTCGAGCGGATGTTCCGCACCGCAACATGGTTACGATAGCGTAGTTATTGTCGGACCGCCCGGCGCTCGCGGTTCAATCTGAAGCGGCGTCGAGACGATTAATGCCGTTGCGTCTTGGTTTGACGGGAACGCCGCCTACGCCAGCGGTTCAATCCCGTGTGGGACAATTTTGATTTTTTTTGTCAGATTCCTGTGAATAGGATTGACATCCCGCTCATAAATTCCCATTATTACGCACATCACACGCGACTTATTCGTGCGTTGAGCAAGGGAGTTTTTTAAGGCCAAAGTTTCATCGCCCTGCCGACGCATTATAAATGCCTCTATCGGTCACCATGCCGGTAGAGGCTTATTTTTTGCGCTGATGATTTGTCTGTAGGATGCCTGAATAGTGGCTCCGACTCGTGAGCGGCACGGCGCTAGCCGCCGGTTCTTTCAGGTTGGACGTCGCCACGAGGAACCGGTGGCTAGCGCCATTCCGCTCACTGAGCGGATCTCGCACTCAATAACCGCCAGCCAGAACCATGCCGAATCTGCAGTCAGAGACAACTCAAGCCGCGTCACGCTGGCCTCGGTGGATGCGCGGCGGACTCTCGACGCTGGGACTGTTCGCGGCTTGGGGAGGTCGTTTCTGCAGCCCACTTCTAAGAAAGTTTCGAACGCCTGAGCGTTACGCGAATGGTCTGGCTATCGTCCTGCCGGGGATTGAATCCGAAAGCTTTCTCAACCACAGCGTGGTCTGGGGACTGTCCGACGGAGGCTGGCCGGGGGCCATTGAAGTCGACGACTGGACGACGTCTTACGTGTTGCTGTTTGTCTATCACCTGCGAGGTTGGCGGCGGAATCTGCGACAGGCACGGCGGATTGCGGATCGCATCGTGGCCTACCAGGATCGGTATCCGGGCCGACCGGTGCATGTGATTGGTCATTCGGGCGGGGGAGCTTTATCGGTTCTGATTTTGGAAGCCCTCCCTGCCGATCGGCAGGTGACGACGGCCATCCTGCTGGGGCCTGCGATTGCTCCGGGCTATCCGTTGCAGAGAGCCCTCAATCAGACCGAACGCGGCGTCTGGAATTTCTGGTCACCGTTGGACTGCTTATTCCTGGGAGCGGGAACTCTACTGCTGGGCACCGTCGACGGACGCTGGAGTTGCTCGGCTGGCATGATCGGTTTCCGCGAACCGCCGGGCCTGTCCGCCGCAGAGCGACTTGTTTATCAGGAGAAATTGCATCAGCAGCCCTACGTGCTCGGCATGGCCCGCACCTTTAATCTCGGCGGCCACTTCGGCTATACGAATCGGGCCTTCGTGGAAGTGTGGATAACGCCAATTCTGATCGGACGATAACGAAAAACCTGGTGTGTAAGCTGGGACTTCACCCCGGGAGGGGTGGCAGCTATTAGCCCCGGGTTGAGCGTACTCGCGATACCCGGGGTTAGGTTCGAGTGTCGGCCTCGACCCTGGAGGGGTCGCAGAAATAAAACGTCTGCGACCCCTCCAGGCTACGCCGTGAGCGATTTTTTGTATACGGATGCATCCATTCCGGGTGTCGGCGATCATATCGCTTGCCGCTCCGCGATAGATTGAAGTTTGGCTTTCTCGTCTTCGAGCATGGTTCGGACCTTGG
>JAQGHS010000060.1 GCA_028291605.1 Planctomycetaceae bacterium
CATCTTCAAACTTGACGAAGGCGATCGTCTCGCTGGTTTCGATATTTACAACCCACACGCCGCAGGCACGTTCTTCCTGCGGACGCTCGGCGATCGGAATGCCGCTGAAGACGGCCGACTCGCGCACTTGCGACAGGCCGATAAATGCCAGCGGGCCGTAGAAGTCGATGCCGCGGGTAAAGCCGGGCAGTTCAGTCACCGCTTCATAGGCCCCCGTCTTCGGGTCGATGTACCCAAACCCGCCGGTCCCGGAATGCAGCACCCACAGCCGGTCGCGATACCAGCGCGGCGAATGGGGCATCGACAGGCCGCGGCTGATGATTTCATTCGTCTCGACATCCATGATGATGCCACCCGACCGCTTGTTCTTCCTCCACCCCGCCGAGTCATCCGTCTCACCGAGGGCCGTCACGTACTTCGGACGGCCATTGACCGCACACAGACCATTCAGATGGCAGCGGTCATCGGGGGTCAACTGGGTGATAAACGGCGGACGCCAGCGCGGTTGAAAACTGTAATTGTGACTTCGGGTACACAGGCAACTGAACCGCGTATTGACGAACCACACCTCGTCGTCAATCCAGGCCATCTCGTGAATCTGCACGTCGCCCGTCGCGTGCGAGGTCCGGGGCAGAAAACAGACGTCGTGTCTTCCAGGTGGATCGAGGCGCTGAGAAACTGCCGGGACGTTGTGATACTCACGGATCTCCATTTCTGTCCCGATGGCCAGTTTATTCGGAGCGAGCGCCATGCCCATCGGTTTGGGGAATAGCCGAAAGTGGGTATTCAAGACACCTGCGTCATTCCGCAAAATCACCAGCCGGCCAGCCTGATAGGTCGTCACGAGCAGCGACGCACCGATATGTTCGAGGATCCCGGCAAAATTCGAAGTATGGACACTGCGCATGGGATTTGGCGCAGTCGTCTTGTCCTCAGACACTAAAGAGGAATCGGGTTCAGTTGTGGACATCAGTGATTCCGGCACGACGGGAGTTGAAACGAATCGACCTACGATCACAGGGGCCAGCAATTCCGCCTGATAAGATCCGCATCCTTTGTACCTCCGCCGAGACACCGAAACGGGACAGAAAAATGCGAGTTATTGAGAGATTTGAGATATTCACTAGTTGCGGCGGATCGCATGTTACAGAAGCGCAACATACACGCGAAGTGTGTAAACCAAAGTTAGCGGAAATTGGGCTCGGTCGAGCGAAATATGACCGGGTGGTACTCAACGCCGCTAACTTTTTTTGTAGCCGCATTCGCCAGAATGCGGGCGTTTGCGGACATGCTCCCGTAGTCTGGCGAAAGCGGCTACGAAGAAACCCTTCGCTCAGCGCTAAATCCCATAACGATCACTTCTGAACAACGGTTTCCAGCCCCCTCACCCAGACAGATGCGCGGCCGTCACGCGAATCGTTGAGACGCACCTGAAGTGGGAAGTCCGAATGTCTTGTCAATTCGGCAATCCGCTTCCCTGTTCGAGGGCGCACAGTGACTCTCAAGTTGTCCGAAACCGCCCGGGTACCATGGACTTGGACAGGGTTCGCGAGTTGACCAGGATGCGGAAACGCAGTGCTGTGCAGGATCCCCAGATTCGTCGACTTACGAACGATGCATTAGAACAAAGGTGGGGCGGAGTTGAGTGGCATAGAATGCCGGTTCACAATCGTGCACAACAGTGCAAAGTCTCCCCAAGGTTGTAGGATGGCCGCCCCGGCCGTCGAATTTTTCGCCGCTCAACGTCCAATCATCCCAGAACGTGCGTCAGCAAAACAAAGGGCAGATGAGCCCGGTGGCGTCAGCCCCAGGGTAGAGTGGAGGCGTCGACACTCAGGTTTTGCACGTATGATCAGTGCTCGCTGGTGTCGCAAGGTGAGTCGCTGCCCAACCCCCGCCCTTACGGGCTAGTTGATTTAATCAAACCCTAATCGCGTATTTTCGTTTTCGCGACACCAGGTGCCCATTGAACATAGGTTTGGACACCTAAACCGTATCACCGTACATACTAATTACACTGGTATTGTGTTTACATGCCGATTAAATCAACAGGCCGTCACGGGACGGGGCTCACCTGGGTCTTTTGCGTGTTCAAAGCGTTCAAAGGGACCAAAGAAGTCAAAGAGTTCAAAGGGATCACCGTTCTGTCGAATTGGGTCTTTGCCTTTCTTCGTGACCTTCGTGGCCTTCTGTTAAAAAGATTTGGAACAGAAGGTCACAAAGAGTTCAAAGAGTTCAAAGAGTTCGGCGGAAGTTCTCATGTGCTTGACAATTTTTCCAAATCGGCACTTAACCTGTTTGATACAAAGACGATAGCGCGTGGACGCAAAGTGAGCGATGTATACGTACGATCAAATAATGCAATGAATTCACCAAAGCTGCTTTCACACACGCGACGCCAATTCACGGATCGATTTAACCGACCAGCAGATCAAGGGGCGGGCGAGTTGCGGCCGGCCTTGGCGTTCCCGATCGATCGACTGTGCGTGTAATCGCGACCAAAGAAGTCAAAGAAATCAAAGAGGTCAAAGAAGTCGCGAGTGTTAGCACCTCATCGGACGCCGCTCGACGCTCGGTCAACTCCGATGTCCAGCCAAGCGTTTTGTAAACAGATGAACAAAGAATTCAAAGAATGCAGCGAAATGCAGTGTCGGTGCGCGAGTCGCGCTGACTTTCGGAAGCAGCACTTAACCGGTTGGTAGCCAGGAAGATCGCGCGTGCAAGTCGAAACGAGCAATATGCACGCGTGTCCAAAGAATGCAAGAGCGCACCGAATTGACACGTGCCCGTAGGATGGCCGCCCCGGCCGTCGTATTTCCGGCCACTTGATTCGCATGGTGGAACGGTTGAGAATCCAGGGTCGCGGTTGAATTGAATACTTTGCCGTCTCGCTCGCTCACGCCCAAGCGACGGTCGGGGCGGCCATCCTACTGACAAGGAAATCCCTGTGGCTTACAGACTTCTGCTCGTTCTCGTGGCGCTGGCCCTCGTCCCGGCAACTTTGCCAGCCGAGGCTCCCGAGTTATCTGCCGAACGGATCAAGGCCGCGGTCGCCTTCCTGGCAAGCGACCGGTTGGAGGGGCGTGGACCGGGGACCAATGGCGAGGTACTGACGACGGAATATCTCTCCGACGAGTTTGAAAAGGCGGGGTTGAAGCCGATTGGTGAGCGCGGGTCGTACTTCCAGCCTGTGCCCTTGGTGCGCGTGGTCACGAGCCCGATGTCGACGCTGCAAGCGGTCAAGGATGGAACCGGCCTGGACATTCCTTGTGAGGAGGGTTTTGCCGGTACGAGTCAGACGCAGCAGGAACTGGAAGAATTTAATGCCGAGGCGATTTTCGTGGGACATGGCATCACGGCTCCCGAGTTTGGATGGGATGACTACGCGGGAGTCGACGTCACGGCGAAGGTTGTCGTCCTGTTCACGAACGAGCCACCGTCGGACGATCCGAAGTTCTTTGGTGGTACGGCGCTGACTTACTACGGGCGGTGGACCTATAAGTTCGAAGAGGCGGCTCGGCGGGGGGCGAAGGCCTGCTTCATCATTCATACCAGCGAGACGGCGGGATACCCCTATTCGGTCGTCCGGCCACTCGACCGTGCACAGCTCAAGCGAGAGCCCGGTCAGCCGGTGCTGGCGTTTGCTGGCTGGCTGTCACAGGCGATGGGTGAAAAACTGCTCAACTTGTCGGGCTCGGGCCGCACTGTCGAATCGGCGTTGAAAGAGACGAATACGAAGGGGTTTAAGGCCTACTCGCTGGGAGCCAATCTGAAGGGCAAGATTCCGAGTCGCGTTGAGACATTTGTCAGTCACAACGTGGTCGGCATGGTAGAAGGAAGCGACCCGGCGTTGAAGTCGGAAGCCCTTGTCTTCACGGCGCATTGGGACCATCTCGGCGTCGGCCGGGTCGTCAACGGGGATGCGATTTATAATGGAGCGGCAGACAACGCCACCGGGTGTGCTCTTCTGCTGGAACTCGCCCGTGCGTGGTCGGCGCAGTCTCCCAAGCCAAAACGTTCCGCCATCTTCCTGACCGTCACCGCGGAGGAAAAGGGGCTGCTCGGATCGAAGTATTACACTCGGAATCCGCTCGTTCCGCTGAGCAAGACCGCGCTCAACCTGAACTTCGATAT
>JAQGHS010000071.1 GCA_028291605.1 Planctomycetaceae bacterium
CTGTGACATCTTTCTGCAGATTTCGCTCCAGGTAGATCAGGACATTGCGGCAGGAAATCAGGTCCATCCTTGAGAACGGCGGATCAGTAAGCAGATTATGCGGCGCAAAGACCACCAACTCCCGCAACTCTTTCCGGATTCGGTAGCCGTTGTCCTCCTTTTGAAAGAATCTGCGCAGGCGTTCTGCACTGACGTCCGTTTCGATGTCTCCGGGATAGAAGCCATCTCGCGCTCGTTGCAAGGAGCGGTCATGCAGATCTGAGGCGAAGATTTGGATTTGGATGGGAGCAGGCTGGCGGGACACATGCTCTACTAGCAGGATCGCGAGCGAATAGGACTCTTCGCCAGTGGCACAGCCCACGCTCCAAACTCGGACTGGCTCATCCGGGCCTTTGCCTGCGAACAGCTGCGGTACGACGTCCCGCTCCAGGATCTCGAACACCTCACGATCGCGGAAGAAGTTGGTAACGTTAACCAGCATATCGTCTGCAAGCTGCCGGGCCTCATCGGCCTCTCGGGACAGAAATTCGACATAAGTCGCGAGTTCCACGATCTGCAGGAACTGCATGCGCCGGGCAATCCGACGCAGGATCGTCGACCGCTTGTAGTGCGTAAAGTCCCGTCCGGTGCGCGCGCGGAGTTTGACGAAAACCGTCTGCAACTGCCGTCGGGTCCGCTCCTCGATCTCATCGTCGCTTTCCGGCACCACGATTCGCGGTTCAGTGCGGGCGAAACCGAGAATCGCATCGGGAATTCCAGCGAGGGGCAGAATCAGGTCGATCAAGCCGGTGGAGATGGCACTTTGCGGCATGCCGTCGTATTCAGCATCGTTCGGGTCTTGGACGATGGTTAAACCGCCCGCCTCCTTGATCTGGCGAATTCCCAGCGTGCCGTCCGAACCCGTTCCGGTCAGAATAACCCCGATCGCCCTGCCGCCATGCGTGTTTGCGAGCGTGCGAAAAAAATGATCGATCGGCGCTCGCTCTCGGCGGGACGCTTCCAGCTGCGAAAGCCGCAAGTGGGTGTCGATCGTATCCAAATTGGCGTTCGGCGGAATGACGTAGACTTGATTCGGTTCGAGCTTCACTGTCCCGCTGACCTGTTGGACCGGCATTTTGACGTGCGGCTGCAGCAATTCAGCCAGGTGACTTTTGTGCTCCGGCGACAGGTGGACGACCACAACGTAGGCCATGCCGCTAGCTTCCGGGATTTTGGAAAATAGTGTTTTCAGGGCTGACAATCCGCCTGCTGAAGCACCAATCCCCACTAATGGAAACAGCGCGTGAAACTTGTCGCCACGGACTGCTTGAAATTCGGTTTCACCGAGATGCTGATCCGGCGATGAAGGTGTTTCCTGTACAGGATCGGAGTTCATTTTGGTAAACCTCGGGGATTTTTCGACGAATACCGAAGAATACTTCAGACTGGGAGTAATTGCGCACCTTCGCCGAACCTTCTAAGTCTGGCCCGTCGCTTGTCCCCGACAATGTTTGTGTGTCTTGCTATCTTGAGTAAATTTTGATCATTCCCGATCCGAATAGCAAGTTGCGTACCGGTTGCTCCGCATTGAACACTGAGTCTCGAATGTGTTTCCTGGCTGCCGACTTGCCCGCTTCGGTCTGACACACGACAAGTTGCCGGTATTATCAGCCGCAATCACCACGCAGCTGATGTGCCAAGGCCACACGCGACCGTTGGATCATCAAACCACGCAGGATGCGGAGCCGCTTCGCAGCCAGATTCGGTCAGGATACTCGGGAACGCAGGCAGACCGATGTATCAACCGCAATTCTGCTCAGTCCTCGTCTCCAAGGCGTTTCCTTAGACAGCCAACTCCGCGTCTGCCCAAACGGTCCTTGCGATGGCACACTTGACACAGCCGCTGACTGGGAAGTGGCTGATTTAATAAAGGATGCGGTGAGTTCGAATGCGATGCGTTTTCTGCAAGCTGGTCTGGCCCGCTCATCACACTTCGTCCTTAAATGTCAGGACCGCAAACCCCCTAAATTGCGGTAATAGGATCCCGGCTGATCGTCGTTCCGATCCTCAACGGCTTCCCAGGTAGCAACGGCATTGCCTTCGTCATCCAGAAACGTCGAGATCAGTCCCTGCAAGCATCGTATCGGTCTGGAACGATGCTGCGACCCGCTTCCAGAATACTTTACGCGTCGGGGCGTTTCGCCACAGCCGCCACAAGGTCATTCGCAAGCTGGGAAGGAAAACAAGCGAGAGGTCGGGGAAACTTGGATAGTTCCGCCAGCACTTTTTGATCGCCTAAGCCACGCAACCAGAGCCGTGACAGGGCATAATCGAAGAGAATGTTGTGTCGGTTCGCACGAGTTCGGGATCCTCTGGGATAGACCTGGCTCTCGGGTCAGCACCGAATTACTGAACAGTTCGCTCAGTCTCGCGGTCAGTTCCGAGTGGACGTGATCTGTACGACAATGTAGGGCTGATCCCCTTCGACAAGCTTTCGGCATTTTTTGCGGAGCATCTGAGGTAGATTCATGGCAACAGTGGAACTCATGATGAATGGGTCGCGCCAAGTATGGCTTGTTCCAGCAGGCTGCGTTCTCGCGATTGCGTATGCCATCGAGACGCGTCCGTTCCACGGGCTGAGGCTACTGATACAGCGAGCATCGCGGCAATAGACGCCAACGACCCGGCAGAGGACAAAATGAGAATCAAAATTGGCTCCAAGTCTTTCACGGCCACACTCGAAGACAATCCAACGGTGGCAAAACTCAAGGGGCTGCTGCCAATGACACTCGCAATGACGGAACTGAACGGCAACGAGAAGTACTACCACTTATCGGGGCGTCTCCCCACGGACTCGGCCAGCCCGGGCACGATTCAGAACGGCGACATCATGCTGTATGGCGACAACAGCCTGGTGCTGTTTTACAAGACATTCAAAACTTCCTACAGCTACACGCGACTTGGACGTATCGATGATCCGTCCGGCCTTGCCGCCGCAATTGGCGACGGAGATGTGTCCGTGTCGTTCGAATTGGAATGACATGCGTGACTGCCAAATCAACACTATAAGGAGAGGTATATATGAACAGTCGACTCCACTACAGCGGCAGAGTGGCGTTCGTGACCGGGGCTGCGAGCGGCATTGGTCGTGTGGCGGCGCTAGCCTTCGCCCGCGAGGGGGCCAGCGTGGTGTGCGCGGACGTGTCGGATCAAGGCAACCAGGAAACAGCCCGGATGATCGAGGAAGAAGGTGGGCGGGCGCTCGCTATCCAATGCGACGTGACGCGGACCGAGGACATTAAGGCGGCATTGGACAAGGCCGTCGAGGTATTCGGACGGCTGGACTTTGCATTCAACAACGCGGGCATCGAGCCACGGAAGGCGGCTCCCACCGCGGATTACGACGAGGAAGAGTGGAACCGGATCATCGACATTAACCTCCGCGGCGTTTTCCTGTGCATGAAGCACGAGATTCCGCTGATCCTCAAGCACGGCGAAGGCGGAGCGATCGTCAACACGTCGTCAGGCGCAGGGATCATCGGCATCAAAGGCAGCCCCGCGTATACCGCCGCGAAGCACGGCGTGATTGGCCTGACCAAGGCCGCGGCGCTCGATTATGCGGCGCAGAATATCCGCATCAACGCCATTTGCCCGGGCTACATCGCGACGCCAATGATGGACCGCTTCACCGGCGGCACGGCAGAAGGACGCGCAAAGGTGATTGCAGAGGAGCCTGCCGGTCGGATGGGCACGCCCGAGGAGATCGCCGCGGCTGCGGTCTGGCTTTGCTCGGACGCGGCAGCGTTCATGGTTGGTCACGCGATGGTCATCGATGGAGGCCAGACAATTCAGTAAAGTGGTTGTCCATCGATGTTAGGTCGACCGTCATCGTGGAACGGTTGGCGGGGCTTCGCGAGAGCGTATACTGGCTGCGGAACTGGGTGCCATCTGAGTTGGTCGGGCGGTGAGCAATCATCGTGCGAGGAATCGCACGGAAATGGTGAATTGTGGACTGGTGGCGGGTCGGACTAATCCCTGATTGTGTCGAAGCCAGGGATTGTGGCGATTTCACTGCCGCTCGATGACTGCGCTCGAATGGGGCTGCTACAATAACATCATACGCTCTCGCCACACCCCACAGAGGCATAGCCATGAGCAACAAGGTCTGAATCATGCTAGCAAGCATGGATTGCCCAAGGTGCAACCGCTCCCGTCAGTTTCGCCGCACTTCATGGTGGGTCGGCCAGTTCGTAAATCCGCGCGACCTGCCGCTACACTGAATATAACTTCGGAGGCGTCGAGGCCAAACCAAGCCCGGTGACCGTCGCACCTGACGGGACTCAAAACACCCGTGAGCAACCTACTTCAAATTAAGGCACTGCCACACGTTTCGCGATGCCTCATTAATCACGAAAGGATGTCACTGATGCCCGATTACATGACACCGAACGATCTCCCAAAATGTGAAGAATGTCACGGCACAGGACGCGTAACTACTGCTGTAGAGGGTGCGAGTCCAGTTGGCGGAAATCAGCAGCCCCCTGTAATCGTCCGTGAAATTGTCTGCCCATGCTGCGGCGGCACCGGCGGTCGCAGATAGCAGTCGGTAACTACCGACCCATACGGACGGGAACCGCAACACGGAAGAGGACCCAGAATCTACGCTTTCGACATCCCAGACAGGGGAAGTTCGATTATCATCCGGTCATGACAGGTACGATCCTCTCCAGTGCCCCTCCAAACGTGACTCCAGAGCGTCACTTGCGCCAATTCCCAGCCAGTTGCCCCCAGTCGACTGAACTCCGAAAGCAGAGATTCCGCAATTAACGTGGGAGTCATGTTGAAGTATTCGTTAATCGGGTGATTCTTTGAGTGCCAAGTACTGCTGAGATGCGAAACGTGTATCGTGTAAGTTCCCAGGTTGATCATGCTTGTACCATTAGGACTCGGTGGCCTGCCGCGCTGAGCCTACCGCAATCGACGCACGGCACTCGACAATAAGTTTCGAATGCGGTGAAATATCGCAAGAGGCTTCCTGTTGTGAGCACAGGAGAGCGATGTTATCGACACGCCGGGCAGCTTGCCCAATAAATCCCCCGGGCCGCCCGTTAAGTCGGCGGGTCGCGACCCACAACACTCACACCGCCTTGAGAGTTGCGCTGCAACTGATAAACCGCTGGTCAGTTAGCGACCAACACAGATGGCACTCAATACTTGGCCGCGAGTCGACATAACGTCCACGCAGCTTCACTTGGGATTACAGAAAACGTATCACCAAACGTATCACCGCAAAAAAGGAGGAACGTATCACGAGAAAGGCCTCGCAAGTTATTACCTTGCAAGGCCTTATGAATCGGGGTGACCGGCGATGGACATTTCCTAACGACTTGACGGAGTTGAGAATTCTGCACCTTGCCATCGCGCAAGTTCAGAATTTCACAGCAGATACGTTCTTCGCCCAAGCGGCTTCAATCAGCTGACTTGAACGAACGGCACTGCATTCCGTCAGCCTCCGGATCGGTTTCTTTTCGAGAGACCGGCAATGGAGTGCTTTGAATATGTCAGGTGTGAGTAAGTCAAACCGCCAATCAGGTGGTGAAGAAAACGTCCAATCAGCAAACGAAACCGGCAATTCAGGGGCGGCCGGAGGAGCAGAATTTGCCCCACTGGCCAGATCGCAGCGAGTCCCCCGACGTGCCAAATCCGAAAAAGGGCTACCCTCCGACGAATCCCTCGCCCGGCTCGCGCGTCGATTCCTTGAGATTCAGGTTAAGAACTGGCCCAAGTTGGTGGCGTCCGGGTTGCTCGGTCCCGCGACAAACGAACTTGTTGCTGAAATGGTCCAGGATTTCAAAATTCGACATCGCTCTGGAAAGGTCGACCATTCGATACTGAATCCGTTCCTGAAGAGTGTCGGGAAATTAAGTGGTATGTACTGTCGCTACTCTTGCGACAACAGCAGTGATCTCTCAATCGACGATCAGCTGGCCAAAATTCTGGCCAAAGCACTGGCGGATGGTCATTACATTCCGTGGTCCTATGTCTTTTGCGATTATTCCGTCACGGGTCGAGATGCATCCCGGCAGGGATATTCGTCTTACAAGAGGGTTCTGGAGAGCGAACACTGCCCTATTTCCGCCACGTACATCGACGACTTTACGCGAGCCTCGCGCGATGAAATCGAATGGTGGCGCTTGGCGGCACTTTCCAAGAAATTGCGGAAGGGGATCATCGCTGCGTCGGATAATTTCAACCTTTCAGACCCTAACTCCGACATCATGATAACCATCTTCGGACTGGTATCTCGACTATTTTTGAAAGGGCTCCGCGAGAAGGTCAAGCGTGGAATGCACGGCGCTGCGAGCCGCGGAACTTGTCTTTACATGCCTTCACTGGGGTTTACACGGCAAATCTTCCGGAACCAGAGTGGAAACGCGGTTTACGATGCAGATGGTATTCCAACCTATGAGATCTGCATCGATCCCGCAACAAAAGCCGATCGACTTCGAATTTATGACATGTTCGTCACGAAACGGATGTCGGCATTTGAGATAGCCAGAAAATTCAACTCTGAGAACGTTGATGGCTGGAATGGATGGACAGATTCCGGGATCAAAAAGCTACTGGGAAATCCCAATGCAATCGGCGTGTTGATTTGGAACAAAACGCGCCGCGAGTTTGACCCTGAGACCGGAAAATCTAAGGTCATACGCAATCCCCGTTCAGAATGGACCGTCAACTACAGGCCAGAATTGAAAATTGTTCCAATGGAACTTTGGCGGGCAGCTCGCAAGAAACTCGCAGAAATGCGACGAAATAGCCCGCTGACAGGTCGTGACTACAGCCGCAATCAGATTTCGGCAACCACGCTCTTCAGCGGAACTTTGTACTGCGAATCCTGTGGGGCCGAGTTGAAGTTGATTCGATCCACGGAGAAATACAAGCAGATGGGGTGCACAAATACCTTGATGCGAGGGCACAACTGCAAGATGTCCTCATCGAAGAGTGTAAAGGTCATCGAGGATTGTCTGCTGTCGTATCTGCGAAACGCTGTGCTCACGGAAGCGACGTTGGAGCAAATTGTCAGCAAGGCGAATTCGGTGCTTGAAGACGAGTCGCAAAAGGCAGAAGTTGATACCGTTCCATTGAAAGCAAAAGAAAGGGAGATTACTTCAAAGATTGCGAAGCTGGTACGATTGATTGAGGATAGTGAGGAGCAGTCCCTAACTTCGGGATACTCAAGACGCATCGCGGAACTAGAAAGGGAATTGCATGGTGTCAAACTGGCCATTCGGAACGCGAACGTTGGCAATATGCGACGTCCACGACCGTTGGCGATGGAGCAGGCAAAGGCCTATCTTGAAAATCTCCGGCAACTGTTGAACCGCGATACCGCGGAAGCGGCGGCGGCGATTCGCCTGATTACGGGACCAATCACGATTCGTGAAGAAAAGATATCGGGCAAAACTCGTGGAGCAAGGTGGATTGCATCGTTCCAGCCACAGTGGAATCAGATCTTAAACCAGATTGCCAACGATGGGTCGGGTTCAACCTTTGCTTCCGTAGATGTTGCAATTCCGAAGGTCGAAGTCCCAATCGAGAAAATCCCGCAATACGTTCTCCTGGCGGATAAGTTCAAACGCCTGGAAAGTCAGGGATCAAGTATCAACGCCCTAGCCGCCGCTCACGGGATTGGTTGGAACCAAGCTTCAGAAATCCTCTATTTCGCCAAGACAGGTGAGCGTCCGAAGTCGGTATCCCGTAAACGAACCGGCCGTGGCCAGCGCAGGAACTATGTTGATATCGCACCACAGGTCGTGGCGATGAAAGACCAGAAGATTTCTTTCGCCAAGATCGCTGCTAAGTTAAAAATAGGCCAGGGTACAGTCCGCAGAGCTTATGACTATGCGCGGCCTGAAGCAGTGATTTCGGCCGCAGAAAACTCGACGACGGTGGAACGAGGCCGCTATTGTCATTTACCACCTGAAACCTTCGCGTCAATCCGACAGAAGATCGATGAGGGCAAAAAAGATCCACAAATTGCCGCGGACGTCGGATGTTCTCGAAGTACCGTTCGGCGAGTTCGAAAAGAGTGGCAGTCCGAAGGTCGCAGTGAGGCGGGCTGATCCCAAAACGATAGGCCCGCATCGGAAATCACCTTTCGCACTAATTGTACAACTTACGGACATGGAATCGCGATGAAATAAGTCTAAATTTACTTGTGACTTCACCTGTCTAAAAAGGGGGAATGCCAACGCATTCCCCCTTTTTTACGCGCATATCTTCGAGCCCAGTCAGGACTCTAGACTCTTCACAACTGATACTTCACCACTTACACCTCGATGCAGGAATACTCCGACATGCTCAATACGTCAACTGATTCTAAGCTGTTCGATCCCGAAAACCGATTGGATTCATTCCTCGATTGCGTTGCTGGAATTCTTGCTCGACAGTGGCTTCAAGACCAACGATCACAGGATTTTCAAGAGATGCACGCTTCTAACGACAGGCCTGATCGGCCCAGAGATTCCGATGGGACGCTTCTTTCAGGTCACGTCTCCGCCACCTGTGACACCTCATCCTACTCTTCGCCGTGAGCGACCACGATTGAAATCGTTGGTTTGGACCAGCTTCTGCACCGTGCCGTTAATGCAACCACCAATTTGGATCAGCAAAACTGCGGCTGTCCCCTGAGGGCAGCCGCAGTGAGTTTACTTTTTAGCTATTACACAGCATCGCGAAACGATGCCGTCGATCACGATGTTGGCTGCGACTGTCGATTCTTGGACAGCGTTCGCTTTTCGACGCAAATTTGGCGAGTTTTGCCAAACTCGTGATCAGTGGAAGCAGAACTTGTCTTGAAGTGACATTTCGGATCTGTGTTTGCCTGCGGGAACGGGCTAATACTGGGCGCATCGATCCAGTAACCGCTATGCTGAAGTCCAGATCGATCCCATTGTATCGCACTTCGACTGTTTTGCGGTGCCTCTCATGAGCGACGTCATTGTGCTGCTGACTCCCTTTCACACGGGGACTCACTTTGTCCGATTGCTGCTTGAGTTGCATCCTGCGATCAGCTTCGCTTGTGCTGAGGATTATCGCATCGATCCTGCACTAGGTCGGGACTGCATCTTGCCTGGGCTCGGGGCGGGTTGGATTGATGATTCGGTGGGTGCGTACATACAGCCTCATCGAGGCAGAATGGTTTACGAATACTTTGAAGATGTCTTGTACGGACGGATTACGCCCGGTGAATTCAGTGCTTTGTTAAAGTATCGGGACTCACTGTTTACGGAAGAGACATTTCCTTGGCGAGTCTCTGAGTTCATGGCACTGCAGATGGCTGGTGTCTATGCCAGTCTTGGAATTTCGTTGGACGCTAAGCGGGTTCAGTGGCAACTCTATCGAGGTCACTGGCAGCAGGCTTTCGCTGGATGTGATCTGCGACGAAAATTGGAGTCGTTCCGGGTTGTTACCACAATCCGGCATCCGTTGCGTTCGATCTTGAGTATCTTACGCCGGCATTCACCAGCCGAACATGCTTCGTTGATCGCCCACTATTTCTCAACCGTTCGTGCCATGCTGTCGCTGCCCGATGCATTCGTATTCTGTACGGATCTCTGGCAGGATACTCCGCCCAAAATGTGCGAACTGTTCAGTCACCTTGATCTGCCAGTTACCGAGTCCATCCGTCAGTTTCTCGTCTTACGGCCCCGTGTGAATATTACGATAACCTCAGACGACCAACCAAATCAAGTTGGTTATTCTTACGAATACAGACACGCAGATGATTTTTTACGGACCCTTAACGAGGCACGTCGGGCGCTCGACGATCGCGTCGTACATCCGGTAATGAAGCCATACTGGGACGAACTGCGCGATGGTGATTTGAGGAACTTGATGGAGGGGTTTGGGTATGACCTGGCCGAGTGCTCTACTCGTTAGCTTTGCGTCACCACTGACGCGTCAGCTAATCAGCCCGGTATGACGCGATCAGCAATCGCCATGAGAAAGTGCTGAATTGGCATGTTTCCGGCGGGGCGAGTGTCGTTCTGGCGGTCGACGCAGCTAATAATTTGCGCGTCAATCTGAGCAGGGTAGCTCCAACCTAGGTGTATGCGATGTTTCAGTTTATTTGACGTGAGTTTCTTCCAGTTTATGTTGCGAATTACTGCGCAGCTTCAGTGGCCATTCGACGTTGACTACCAATTGTCGTTCCCATGTATTGCGCAACCCAGGTCTGGACGTTCTTGAGTCCTGTGCGTTCCATGATGTCGTTGAAGACCTGCGGCATAACTTCCGTGGCCTGGCTGACTAACACCCCCAGACCGAGGGTCAGACTCGTGAATCCGCCCTTGGACTGTTGACGTTCCAGTCTTTTGAATTTTCCAAACAAGGATTCGAGAACCTCACTGCTGCCAGGCAGACGTCTGTTTGCGGGCACCGTGTGTGAGGTGGCGGCCACAAAGGCCCCGACGGTGCTGTTGAACTCAGCAGTGGAGGGAAATTGGGGCGGCAGGCAAATTTGCTGATCTCGCAAGTGAGGTGTTTCCGCGGTATAGCCTTGGGTGCGAATGATCTGCAGCGTGCTTTCGATGAGTCGCAACCATTCCTGCCATTCACGCAACGCCAGCTCGAATTCTTCCAGCCAGCCCAGTTGCTCGGCCAGACGCTGGGGAGTGATTCCGGCGACAGGACCATCTAAACGACTCCGCTTCAAGAGCCTGAGCATCTTCAGCCCCCACACGATCAGCGGCTTGATATTCATGAACCGGGCCTTTTCACGCAACCGCGGAGGAATCAGACCGGCGACGTCAGTCTGCACCATCTTGAGCTTCGCACGGGTCAGCTCCCGCACGAACCCAGCCCAGTGCGAATGGGCTTGCAGGCGGTCCTTCAACAGCGCGGCCAGCTGGTGAGCCACGTCGTAGATCTCCACTGTTACAGGGTGGTCGGCGATCCACAAGCGCACGGCGCCTAACAAATCGGCACCATGATCCGAGACAATCGCTTGGGGGCATCCTGTACGCAGCGCCGCACGTCGGAACACCTCGTGGACCCGTAGAGCGGTCGAACACTCCATCGGCTCCAGAGCGATCAACTGCAGATCAGAGGTGCGTAACGCCTGCCCCACAGCAGGTTGTCGAGACGCTCGCAAACCGACGATCACCAACAGTTTTGTTTTCCCGATCTGCACCGAATGGTCGGCAATCCAGATCCAGTCCGCGGCCTGTTCCAACCGCTGCCGCAGGGCACTCAACCCGTTCCGCAGGATCCAACTCCGCCCCGTGGTGTAATGCACCTCAGGCCAGACCAGACCCAAGGCTTCACCCAGGATCTTCAAGACCCGCCCGACACCCGACAACGGCACGCAGCCCTGAATCACCAGCTTGATCCACAGTTGCATGAACCAGGCAGAATGCTGACCTCCTTTGGGACCCGCCCCTGACGGAGTCACTTCGGAATCAGGGTTGGCAGCCGCTTTTTTTGAGCCAACTCGGCCTCCAGTTCCCGCGTTCGCTGCTGAGACTGTACCAACTCCCGTTCGGCGGCTTCCGCTCGGTCTCGCCATGCGTCTCGGGACTTCACAACATCGGCCACGCGAACCTTCAGCACTTTGATGTCCCGACGCAAATCGACGGCCTTCTGCTTCCAACCATCCCGACTCTTCTTATAAGACCACGCCAAAACCTGATTGGAACGATTCGAACGCTGGAAATATCTCACTGTCGTCGCCATCATCACATCCTTGTGAACAATCCGGCTCAAGATGCCCTCCAGAGGAACATTCTGGAGCGCAATATAAAACGTAAGTTTCCGCGATACCGGAAAATGACGTCAACCTCAACTTCACATAAGGCCAGCTCCAACCGACGAATTGTGTTGGACAAACTGTGCTTGGAGATCCGTAGTGGGTGTATTCTCTCGGCGAAGAGGGACTCGCGGTATTTTAACACGCTGCAGAACTCACTGGCGGGCATTTGGCCTTGTAGCACGCGTTCAAAATCCTCGATCAGCAGGGCTCCGCGGTCGGATTCGCGGTCTGGGCTGACCGTCGCGTCGTAACAGCCCTCTCCGAGACCGGGCAGGATCAAATCAGGTCGTAACCGTGGATCAATCCGACAAACTTCCGCACTGGCGAGACTGATTGAGGGATGCGACTCCAGGAGCAACCGGACGAAATGAGTCCCGGTATGAATCGGAGTGAGCAGCAATACGACTTCACTTATGTTGCAAGCACATGCACACTAACCGCCGATCGGCGAGACTGTGAACTTCATATCAAGGTAACGAGCTTTTGAGTTTGAATGCCACTCGCACCTCGCAGTATTCAGATATGTTGAAGCAAGCATGGCGAGAGAGTTTACGGGTTTTACCTCGAAATCAACGACTTGCCATGCAATCAGCCGACAGCTCATCCGTCGAATAAGAACGACATCAAAGTCGTCAATGAATAGCCTAAGTTCACATGTGCAAAAAACAACTTAAACCATTGACGTTTTGGATATCCATGGCTAGTATACCGTGACTGCAGCATCTGTGGGCAATGCAGCCTCTTCTTCGCCGTCATTCGACGATCTGGGCTGCGATCGTCAGCTTGCTGTTCGTCTTCGGTTTCTTGTCCGGAGGTGTGATGTGCTTGGGGTTCTCCTCTTGGCCTCGGATTGCGCAGTCGGCATGGAGCGACTGCATGGCATTTTCGTAGAGCCCCATTGATTCGACGGCATTGACCGCTGGTTTAAGTCAATCCTGATCTGAGTGTCGGTCTGTTCTTTTGAACTGGATCTTGTCGCCGCTTTCCCGTTTTCATGCGATTCTTCGTGGAGAGTTCAAATGCCAGGTTGGTTCTATTGTCCTGACATGAAGGTTCCCAGCAGCATCACGCTGTTTACCTATGGCGCCACCATGCCGCTTCCAAAGTGGGATGGGCGCGCGATCTCGTTAAGTACAGATGACGACGGAAAGACTTGGAGCAGTGGAACATCCCCGAGTAATGGTGTCCGGGCGGAACTCAGCGCCCCAGCAGGCCCGATCGGATTACTCATCTGGCTTTGCCAGGATCCGCCGACCGGTGGTGGCTCGACGGAAGCCACTTGTCAGAATCCCCTCAAGGGATTTTGGGCTCCCGGCATCTCCAAAGAATGCGCCGGATCGGACATTGACACCGTCTTGAATGTCTTCTTAGACGGAGTAGCGACGACTGCCGCTTTTCCCCCGGTCGCCCCAACTGTGCCTTGTCCGATCTGTCCGGATCCAGCGTGTAGCGCTCAGCCGGTCAATTACGCCACTGGCGAGCTGATCCTGGAGGCGACCGATCTCTCTGCGGATGGATTCGGAGTTCCGTGGGGGCACACTCGCAAGTTCGCCAGCCGGCTTGGTGTCGCCCAGACCTTGGGGCATGGATTCAATTGGCAGGTTGAGGAGTGGCGTTATCTCGTGATCACTCACGACTTAGTGAGCGTTCTCGGATTGCCGGGCGGGCCGTTGTATTTCGAAAACACGGGGGCTGGATACGTCGGGCGGTATGGAATCAAGCAGACACTCACTCTCAACGCTGCAGCAAACCGGTTCGTAATGACTGACCCCCAGGGCGGAGTGACCGAGTTTGATGCCAAATACGGCGGGTTTCGTAAGTTTACGGCCCCGGGTGGAAACTTCATTGAAGTGACTTCCGTGTCGATCAACATGTTCAATTTCACCGAAGTCCAACGGTCGCATACCGAAGGCTCAGTGACCACGATCGAGCGGTTCACGTACGAATACGGGGATGAGACAGGAAATCAATTGCTGTTGCGGGTGACTCTCAGCCGGAAGGTCGGGGCCGGAGCTTGGATCGATATTCAACGCGCGAGCTACACCTATTATGCGCTTGGCGATTCTTACGGAGCAGAGTCCGATCTGCAGTCCGTTTCGACGGAGAGTCGGCAACAGGACGCCTGGCAACCCACCGGCACGACCTACTACCGCTATTACATACCGAGCAGTTCATCCAGCAGCAGTTCTTCGTCGGGCGTTCCACTCCCTGGCCCCATCCGGCAGCACCCACTGAAGTTTGTGCTGAATCCCGGCGCTTATGCGCGAATGGTCGCCGATGGATACACTCCAGAGACCTCTTCGGACAGCCTGCTCTTGGCCTATGCTGACTTCTTCTACGAATATGACGACCAGTACCGAGTGATATCGGAAACGGTGCAGTCCGGATCCCAGACTTATTCGTTCGATCGCACGACCAGCAACTTTTCAAATGGTTTCAATCGCTGGAAGACGCGTACCGTCGAGACCTTGCCGGATGGCAATCAGAACATTGTCTACTCGAACTACGTCGCGCAGCCGATGTTGAAGATCTTCAAGTCCGGCGACGACGAATGGTACGAGTTTTGGAAGTTCGATAGCAATGGCTGGATCATCCTGCATGCCCACTCGGCGGCCATCTCCGGCTATGACGACACCAAAGCTGATTTACTCAACCTGGTCGATGGCAACTACCAGTACCTGCGGGACTACGATGGCTTGATCGATCTCTACACCTATCACCAACCCAGCGGCTACAAGTCGGCCGAGATGATCCGGCACGGCGAAAAAGGAGATTGTTTCAAGCTGCGTGAGTACGAGTACGTTCCGTGCTGCGAATCCTCCAGCAGCTCATCCAGCAGTTCGGCCCCCAGCTCATCCTCTCCGGGAGGCGATTGCCGGTGGTTTCTGTCCAAACTCACCGTCTATCCCGAAGACGGTCTCTCCGACGGCTCCAGTTCCTCATCCAGCAGTTCCTCGTCAGGTAGCGGCTGCATCAATGACAATACGCGCACGATCATTACGACCTACAGCTACACGTTCTGGTCTGGCACCTGCGCCATTCAGCAGAAAACCACGACGCTACCGGTCATTCCGATCGAACAAAACGGCTCAGGCATCGCCGCCACCCGCCGCGAGTATTTCGACATCTTGGGCAACAACACCTGGATCATGGACGAACGAGGTTTTCTCACACGCAACACGTTCGACATTGCCAAGGGCGGAATCATCCAGACGATCGTCGACGTCGACACGTCCCAAGTCGACAACGCTCCCCTAGGCTGGATGACGCCGCTCGACGGCGGCCTGCATTACATCACCGACTACGAACTCGACCTCCAAGGCCGTACTATCCAATCAGCTGGCCCCGCACACAAAATCGACCTCGGCGAAGGAGGAGTCGCCAAGACAATCCGCTGGATCACCTGGAGAGTCTACCTCGACGCTACAAATCAGGTCTGGGCAGGACAAGGCTATCAGAAGGTGACTGACGGCACGTTCGTCCTCGCGAACCCTGTCCAAATTTCGATCTCCGACCGGCAAGGTCGAGTTCTTGAGCAGATTTCTGCCGTCCGGTACGCCCAAGATTCGTCGTCCAGTTCCAGTTCGTCTCCATCGACCGACAATCCTTCATCAGCACCGGTTTACACTCCCGGAAAGCTAACCGCTGAGGACACCTTTCCCCAGACGAGCTATGTGGCCTGGCAGACAACACAGTATACCGATTGCTGTTTCGTCGCTTCCCGGCGCAGCTATCACACAATCCCGCTTAGTGGACCAGGATCAATTGGCACAAACTACGACGAAGTTGACTTTGGCTACGACGTCATGAAACGTCCCATCCGCAGTGTCACAGGCGGCGGAACAATCACCCGGAAGGTGTTGGACGCCCGTGGGAATGCCACCCAAACCTGGGTGGGTACCGATGATACCGGAGCGACGCCCAATGACCCCACAGGCGGCGGAGCTAGCGGCAACAACATGGTCGAAGTCTCGGCAGTGGAGTATGACAATGGAATGCCGGGCGGTGACAACAATGCCACACAGATGACGGCCTTTGTCGATGATACCACATCGCGTGTCACGCTCAATCTCTATGATTGGCGAAATCGAAAGACAGCGATTGACGGAGAGATCGATTACTACCAGCAGAATTTCTATGACAATCTGGATCGGCAATTTCGCACCGACCGACGAGACACGACCGCTATGGGTAACTTGATTGCCCGGAGCGTTTCCAATTTCGACGATCAAAACCGGGGTTTCCAGTCGATCCGATACGCAGTCAATCCCGAAACGGGCGTCGTGGGGTATGGGTTGACCGACAATAGCTGGTTCGATCCATCTGGAAACTTAATCAAATCACTTCCCTCTGGCTCGAAATTATTCACGAAGAACTCGGTTGATGGTGCCGGTCGGACAACCGCTTCCTATCGCGGCTTCGATCTTTCTGAAACAAACTACGCGGACATCTTTACGGTCGCGGACGATACGATCCTCGAGCAATCGGAGATGGTCTACGACGACGCTTCGAACATGGTTCAATCTCGAACGCATTTCCGTTATCACAACGCCACTGGGACCGGTGGGCTCGGCACTCCCTCGAGTTCGGAGCCCAAGGCTCGTGTGATGTACAGCGCGCAATGGCCGGATGCGCTAGGAAGAGGGCAGGCCTCAGCCAACTATGGTACAAATGGCGGCACACCACTGAGTCGCCCCGATACCATCCCGAATCGGTCCGACAGTTGTCTCGTGACGAGCATGGAATTTGACGCGGCAGGCCGGCAGTCGACCACGACCGATCCCAGCGGCAAAGTGGATAAGACGAATTACGATGCCCTCGGTCGCCGGATATTGACCACGGCCAACTATCTACAGCTAGCGAGTTCGTCTAGTTCCTCGAGCTCTGAAGACGGCTGCGGGCCATCAAACGATGAAAATATCAAGGTGGCCTACGCATACAACGCGGATGGAAAGCTATCGGTTATGATAGCTTTCAATTCGCACTCCGGAAATCAGACTACTCAATATGTGTACGGCACGACCCTGGAAGACTCACAACTCGCGAGCAGCCTATTGAAACGAGAGGAAATCTATCCGGATTCCGAAGATGAAGATGACGTAATACGCTTCAGTTATAACCGGCAGTCCGAAACCATAAAGGTCACAGACCAAGGTGGGACGGCACACGAGTTCGACTTCGATCGCTTGGGGCGTCAAATCGAAGACCGCGTTACGTCGCTCGGAACAGACGTGGGCGATGCAATTCTGCGAATTAAGAGCGTGTTGGAAGTCCGCGGGATGACACAGCATCTCACGAGCTATAGTGATGCAACGCCAGTCGCCGGCACTATTATCAATGACTGCCTTTATGTTTATAACGCATTCGGCCAACTTGTCGTGGAGTATCAATCTCACAATGGTCCGGTAGAAATTGAATCCACGCCTAAAGTTGGCTATGCCTATGCCGATGGCTCAGACAATACAACTCGTAAAACACAATTGATCTATCCGGATGGGCGCAGACTGAACTACGATTATGGCACAGCAGGCGGCATCGATGATGCCGGCAGCCGAGTTGCCAGCCTGGTCGACGAAGGCGAGTCGACGCACCTAGTCGGCTATTCGTACTTGGGCCAGCAAACCTTTGTTGTCGTGCATTACCCGGAACCGCAAACTCAGTACACACTGGTAGGAACTGTTGGTGGCAATGATCCGGACACGGGAGATATTTACCGTGGCTTTGACCGATTTGGTCGAGTTAAAGATTCGTACTGGTTTAACTCCGAGGATAGTATCGACACCGATCGTATCAAATATGGTTATGATCGAATAGGGAACCGTATTTGGCGGGAGAACCTGGTAGCAACTGCCGATGGTGCAAAATTCGATGAACTCTACGAATTCGACCAACTTAATCGATTGAAGCACATGAACCGCGGCACTCTTAATAGCGCACACACCGCCATGACGGTGAATTCATTCAAACAATGCTGGACATTGGATGGGACTGGAAACTGGTTCGAGTTTCGGGAGGACGATACCGGCGATGGCACTTGGGACTTGATTCAGGCACGTGTAACAAACTCGATTAATGAGATCACTGACATCGCGGTAATGACGGGGCCGACTTGGCTCCCCCCGGCTTACAACCTAACGGGCAATATGACAACGATCCCTCAATCTGCGGATCCGGCAACAACCTATTCCGCCGTATATGACGCGTGGAACCGTCTGATCAGATTGACGGATAGTACTACTTCACTAACCGTTTCTGATTATCAATACGACGGTGCTAAACGTCGGGTGACTCAGGTTAATTACGCGGATGGAGCCCTCGACCAGCTTCGGCATTTTTTTTACACCGAACCCAGCCAATGGCAGGTCATAGAAGAACGTCTGGGGAGCGACCCCGAAAGCGAGGCCGCAGAGCGACAGTTTGTACTCGGATTGAGGTACCCGGATGACTGCGTGATGCGGGATCGAGATACAGACGATGATGCAGCTCTTGACGAGCGACTCTATTCCCTTCAAGACGGGAATTGGAATGTCACCGGGCTAATTGACTCAACCGGCACTGTCCAAGAACGTCTAGTTTATACTGCGTATGGCACGCCGATGACATTATCGTTGCAATGGCTTCCGCAGATTGATGTTTATGCTTGGGAGACTCTATATGCCGGGTATCGATACGATATACATTCAAAAGTTTATCATGTTCGTCACCGCATTTATCATTCACTTCTCGGCAACTGGATTCAACGCGATCCACTTCGATACACCGGTTCGACCAACTTATATCAATATGCGCGCAGCTCACCCCTACGGTTTCTAGATGCCTTCGGGCTGTTAGACGACGGAGTGCTACCCACCGGTGAGCCGCTTTGGCCGATGCACAGATATGAATTTCCGGACGGCGCTTGGACCGCCGATCAAATACACCTCTTTTTGTTTGATTTTTATACGGGCGGCGATCTCGGAGCGACTGGAGGGGTACGTCCAGATTATTATTCGGGTGTTGGCGAGTATATAGTGCTTAATGGCACGATACTACAAGATATCGCCAATCAGCCGGGCCGCCTTGAATTTGCGACAAATGTACGAGACCAATTGAAAGGTGACGCGCAATTGGCATTTAATACGTCTAAGTGCGCGGGTCAAGCAGCTTTTTCGGGAAGCGGGTCTAGGTTGATGCAGCCTATTTGGGACGACCCGAGGGCTACTAATTTAGGATTGGCTTTCGGGAAGTATTACATATACTGGGATGCGAAGTGCACTCTATCCCTGGTTCGGGGCACAGTTGGCTGCTATGTGACATGGAACTGTGACATCAAATGGAGGTTCTATGATCGTTATGATTTCCCTTGGTGGCTAATCCCGCTTTCAGTGTTGCCAGGCAAGAGCTTTGATATAATTGGATCGTGGACTGAAAAAGAAGGTGGCAACTTCAAGGTGGATTGTCCCCCATGCCCAAAGGCGTAAGTATGTATCGAACATCCAAAAAAATCCGCTATGTCGAGGCATTTTGCTTGTCGGTCGTCGAGTTTTTGCTGTGTTCAGCTATTCTGCAGGTCGGCATTTTATTAGTGATCCCGTACGATACGCACACGGTGGCTGCTGGTGTTATTGTGTGCGGCCTCGCGTTTCCTTGTTCCGGTTGGATTGCATGGAAGTCCTACTCGTCAAAGATTGCGAAGATCGATAAAGAATTCGCGTCTTCCAAAGAAGTTTCTCCAGTAGACGATGTCGGGGATAAGAAATGAGCGATTCAAGGGAGTAAACCAAGGGCAAAGGGGTCACGACTCCGGAAGCGAAAAAAGGGGCAGGGAAAGCTCCGGTAAAAGCTGGAGGAGAGTAGCGGATGCAAGTTCCGTACGAACGAAGGCGTAGCGAGCCAGTTCGGCTTCGAGTCATGCGCCGATTCTCGCGAGAGTATGGGTGAAGCGTTGACAGAAGAGCGTCCAGGCCAGCCATTTGAGCTCCGAAATCATTTTTCAGGCGTGTCGACCTTGTCCTGACAAGGGGAAGACTATGAAGCGGTACGTACAGCGCGAGTTCCGCTTTGACGCCTCGGAGTCAGAGACCCTGTGCATGGACGGAAACTCTCTTAGCGGAAACCGCGAGATCTCAGAGGCGAATAAAGGGGACGCAGCTCTTTGGTTGTGTGGTCTTTTACTGTGAAACTTCGATACAGGCCGGCAAGAGTGTCCATCTATGGGACATGCACCCGGCTCGGAGAGTCAGGCTACAAACCTACGGCGTCTTACGCCGCCGAGCTTGCTACTGTACGTTACAGATTGTGACGATCTCGGTGGCTCTTAACAGGTTTTCAATCTTTATGCGACCACTGCTTGTTCTGGGTGATCTGCTGCTCGATATCTACACTTGGGGGGATGCCGAGCGGATCAGTCCGGAGGCTCCGGTGCCGGTGATTCGGGTGGATCGGGAAGAACATCGGCTCGGTGGGGCGGCGAGTGTGGCTCGGCTGGCGCGGGGGTTGGAGGCTGAAGTTTTTTTAGCTGGCGTGGTGGGGGAGGATCTTGCGGGGCGATCGTTGCGGCGGTTGCTGGCGGAGGACGGGATTGATGCGGGATTGGTCTTAGAGGATGGCTCGCGGTGTACGACCACCAGGGAGCGGTTGGTGGGGCGGGCAGCTCAGCGGCATCCGCATCAAATGGTGCGGATTGATCGAGAGGTACTTGAGGCAGTGCTTCTGTAACCGCATCTGATATTCAGGATCTCTATGTCCACCGTGAATCACGGGTTCGCCAAAGCAGCCAATGAGACTCCCGATCTCACGATGAAGTCACTCACGATTGTCTCCGCAAATATCCGCCGGGGTTGTAGGTGAGCAGGAACTTTTCTCGTTCGATGTCTCGCGAGAAAGTTGGATTCGACGCGAGAAATGTCTCCACGGCTTCCCACGGGCCTCGCCCCCAGTCGACGAGGACTGGGCGGCCATTGACATTGGTGTCCTCTACGATGAGATAACTGCCTGGGGTGACAAGTGGTCCAAACGCATTCAGATCTGCCAGGCATTCTGCGTAGTGATGATCTGCGTCGTGAATTACTAGCACTGGACCTGCCGCGGCACTTGCCAATCGGGTCACCTGGTCCTGAATTTTGGGTGATTGAGTCTCGCCGTGCAAGTATTGGATTCGAGGATGGTGCGGACGTGTGAATTCTCGGCAATCCACTGACACAACTTGACCGCTTCCAAATGCGTCGAGTTGATGTGCCAGGAAGAGGGTAGTTCCCCCGAGATAAGTTCCCAATTCGATGACGAGGGCCGGGCGGACCTCGTGCAGGATCTCTTGGAAGATCCATAAGTCCAGGGGGCACTTGTGAGTTTCGACGCCGTGATAATACGTGCTTGCATGCAGACCCCGGCCGCCATTGGCGTGAATGCCCCGTTCGTAGTAGAGGCGATGAAATTCTAGCACGGTCGTATCAACCCAGTCCATGACATCTGCTCCTTGTTTTGACTTCTATGGACTCGCAGACGGGCGCCCTGACCGCGTGCTGCTTAGCCCATTCAAGACACTCCTGCGACTATTGAGTAAGCACTACCTGATAGCCGGCATAGAGAACTCTCCAGCCCTCATCCAGTAGTCGCGGTACGAGGCGCGCCCCCTTTCCAACGAAGGCCCCGGCATGCCATGGCGTATCGTCAATGACTACTAAACTGCCACGGTGTAACCGAGGTGCCGCTGCTTCATATTCGCGCAGGCAGTGTTCGGCGTGACTTGGTTCTGTCGTGTCGAGTGAATCGAGATACAAGACATCAATGGGCTCTGTGAATGAGTTCAGGAATCGGATGGAATCCTGCTGATGCACCGTGACGTGGACACCGAAGACTGCGGTCCATTCTCGGGCGAAGTGACTCTTATGTGGGTCAATGTCGACCGAATGCAGGTGACCGCCAAAACGCGACAGGAACGCCCCCGCAAGATACGTGAAGAACCCTGCCCCTGGCCAGTCCTCTTCCGAGCGAATCGTGCCGGTCTCGATGATTGTGGGATTCGAGAAGCGAGCCACGATCTCACGGACGAGTACGTCGAAGCTCTTGTGCCGATCAACATACGGAGACAGCGAATTGCCTCCGACGAGGCCGCGGCAGCTCTTGATAAACGTTTGCAGCTGGACGTCGGCCCCGATGTCTGTTGAGCCAAGATATCGCGGAGGGTTGAGCATCTGGCAGCAGTATTCCGCCAGTTGGTTCGGTTCAAACGTGCTCCCCATGACCTCGACGATGTTCCAAGGGATCCTCTTAAACCTATTCCATTGATTGGTATGTTCGCGCAACACAATGTTGAGTTGCTGGCGTCGTGGTAATGTATAAGTCGCTGGATAGTGCCCTGGCATCCAGATCCCGACACTGGGAATTTGGGTCAACTGAGCCGCATGTAATGGACCGCTATCGACACCAATCAACAACTGCGAGCGGGCCATGAGCGCAAACATTGTCTCTGTAGAGCATGCCCCCAGATCGTCGAGGTGACGCACACGATAGGACGAGAGCCGGGGAACTCGCCGATCCCAGTCGAGCAAAATGATGGAGCCATCAAACCGGTCGAGAAGTGCGTGATAGAGTTCGCGAGCAATAGGATCGGGCAGGCTCTTGCGTTCTTGTGCAGTATTCCCTTTGGTGTGCAGCAGGACGACAGGACGAGGCAGCCGCGCCAACCAGCGGTCAACAGTCTCGAATGCCGCAGCGGGAATGAATGGGGTGACATCGACTTTGGTCTGGCAATACTCATCCCAGAGCTCCCCTTTCGATCCAATCGAAGGTAGCGGGGGCTCAGAAATGTTATGTCCGGGTTTGCTCCCCCGCCAGAATTCTCCGTGACCGGCATGGGTTCCCTCGGGCGGATAACCCCAATAGCGAACAGATTGCGCACCGGTGGGAACGGTGGTCGCACCGGCCGCTTCAAAGAGCACTCGTTTATCCGGAGTGCATTCGACTTCAATCGGACAACCGCGCTTGACATACATCGCGATCAGGGCAGCGAAGTACGCACAGTCTCCGAGTCCATGATAGAACGACACGCTGGACTTGGGGCGAACTGGCCGGGACTCAGACGCCGAAATCGTCCCGTGCATTTGAATTCAGTCTGCTCTGAAGGAATAAATCCGATCGAACCAATGATCGTTGGCGACTCACGGCATTTAGATGTGTCCGTTCACATGATCGTCTACACATTCGCAACCGTCAAGTGTCGTTATATACCAATCATCACTCCTACAGGGAATCAAGCTGACATGGAATTGACCATCGGATTGAGACATGCTTTGTTTAGGATGTCTTCATGCGTTGTTCATATGATTGTTCCAGATCGCCCGCTGATTACCTGAGGCGAATCACCTTAAAATGCCCAATCTCCCTGATTCGCAGAGCCTCGCCAAAGTCCGTTCCAGCTGATTTCACTTGATAAAACAAACAGTGGACCGTTGACGCTAGTGACATCCGTAGTTAGTATACTGACACTGCAGCCACGGGCGGTCAGTCTCTTCTTCGCTGTCATTCGACGATCCAGGCTGCGATCGTCTCGTTGCCGTTCATCTTCGGTTTCTTATCCGGACGTTGACAATCGCAGTTGTTTTCAATGATCGCTTGGTCGGCATTGTTCGACTGACGCCTCTTTAGTTTTGCTTTGATGACGCCCTGTTGATTCAACGGGTCTGGTTGCTGGCTTGACTTGATTCTGAT
>JAQGHS010000119.1 GCA_028291605.1 Planctomycetaceae bacterium
TGAAGAATGTGGTCCCATTGGCGCTCTGCTGGCCGAAGTGCAGGCGATCGTCGATGCGGGCGCCACGGCACTGGGACTGGCGGCGTTGTCCGACGATGGGAAGCCGCGCTACAACACGGGAATTGCCGCGTCGGTCGCCTCCTGCGGCATGCCGGTCGCCGCATTAAGTCCCACGGAATTGGCACGCTGGGTCGGGGAGCAAATTCGATGAGCACGCGCCCCACCATCGCACCCGCCGTGCTGGCGGCCATCATCAGTTCGGCCCCCGAGCGGCTCCAAAAGAAACTCGACCGCGAACCACGCGTCGCGGACAGTTGGCCCTGGGAAGAGGCGAACGGAGAATGGACCATCGCGGCCGGCGAGGAACGAGTTTGCATCCCCGCGGGGACCATTACCGATGTCAATCAAGTCCACTGCACGTGTCTACTCACGCCGCGTTGTTTCCATGTCCTGGCAGTTCTCAATGTGGCCGAGATCGCCGAAGTAGAGGTGGGACCATCAGGCGGCGCTGACGCCGCTGCTTCATCCGCGGCAGTCGCTCCGTCTCTCTTCGAGGCCACCGAAACTGCCCCTCCGATCTCGGCACAGATCGCGCTGACCGGTCCTCAACAGCGAGCGGCTCAGCAGATGTTTGACGCGTGTGCTGCGATCTTGACGTCTGGCCTGCGGGCGTCCGGGGCCGTCTTGCAATCGCGATTGCTGCGCGCCATTCACGAATGCCGGTCAGAGGGCTTGCATCGGATTGCGGCGGGTGGTTTACGGCTGATGACCAACTTGCGTCTGCTGCGTGACGGCCACGATCAATTCAGCACGGCCGAGGCGGAGAACGATTTTCGAGAGGTTTTTGAGGGCTGCGTCAGGCTGACTCGGTCTCCGACAACGGCCACGTTGGAATGGATGGGAATCGCCCGGCGGAGTTACGAATCGATCAGCAGTTTGAAGTTGCACGGCCTGTGCTGCGAGCCGATTTTGACTCGCAGCGGCTACAGTGGAGTGGTGACGTGGCTGATGGCAGACGACGGCTGGATGGGGACCACCAGCGACGTGCAACCGGGCGACGCCGGCCGCATCGATCAAGCGTGGCGGTCGGGGGTCACGCTCGCGGGACTGTCGCTATCTCATCGAGACTTGAGCCGAAAATGCCTGCTGATTTCCAAAGCCACGCGATCACTCGACGGCCGGCTGGGAGGCGGCGAGTCGGCCCGCGCCGTCACCCTGGAGGGCCAGGGATGGAACGCCCCTCCGGTCGCCGAGCGCTTTCAGACGCCACTCGTAGAACAGATTCAGCGAGTGTTCCAGGCTCAAAACGGCACGGAGTTTTTAAAACCCGCCGGAACCGAGCTGGTCTTCTTCACCGCTCAAGTCATGGGGTTTTCCGGCAAGGAACTCCTCGTGACCGAGGCCGCATCAGGGGCCGTACTGCGACTGGCCATCACTCTGGATGACGACAAAGTCGCCTATCGTGCGAGCCTGAAAATGCTGGCCCGCGCCCCAGGCGTCACGCTCCGCGGCATCGGCCGAGTCGACCTGAACGCCGCGGGCCGAATTCATCTCCTGGCCATCGCCCGGGGCGAATCCGCTGACCCAGATCGTCCCAATCTAATAACAACAGACACCAACTCGGTCCTCTCCATCGGCCTGGAAGAGGTCACCCGCTCCCACCTCTCGACCGCCAAGAATCACCCGGTCGAGTTTGAAATCAGCGAGTCCGCCCAGTCATTCACCCCAGACGACTGCCTGGAACGCTGGCTGCGAGCGATCGTGGTCGGAGGCCGTCACACAATTCCCCAGGGTCTCGTAACCAGCGCCATCCGCGACGCCGCCCGCTTGAAATCCACCTTACGACCCACCGCCGCCTCGCTGTTGCAGTCGCTCACCCACTCCACGAATTCCACGGCGACCGCTTTGACGGGGGTACGATTCTCTGAGGATCCGTCCATTCTGGCGGAGAAATGGTTGGCCACTTCAATTTGCAGTAAAGTAGCCATGTCGCGGCTGCAACTCAATCAATGGCTGCTGCTGGCCGGAGGTGCGAAATCGTCGCGTTGAGATGCTCAATCCGGTTTGGAGGTACGAGCATCTCAATCCAATTTGACGCTCCTACCTCGCAACCTGGGATATTCGGTTCCTGACACCTTTGTTCGCCCTCGCCTATCAAAACCTGAGACCCGTCACTTTTCATCTGTTGAGTGAGCGAAGGTATTTTTACCACGAATCACACGAATGACACGAATTTCGAAGACGGGTCGCCGTTCGTTTGCAGGCCACTTTCAGAATTTCGATTCGTGTCATTTGTGTGATTCGTGGTTCAATCTCTTCACGATCAACTGGACGTTTTGTTCGTAGTTCTCAGTGAGTTTTGGATTCATCAGACACGCCCCAGCGTTGGGGGCGATTGACGAAGAAGCTTCGGGAGCAGACATGATGAGCACTATTCTCAAGCTGTCCAGCATCTGTGCCGAACAGAATCCCAATCCGACAGACCAACGGAGGCGGATCATCGAATTGCTGGCTGCCGGAGCGGACATCAATGCCGGAGACAAGAATGGCGTTACCGCTCTGCACCACGCAGTGCGGTTTCGAACCCCCTCTGCCGTCCAGGCACTACTGGAACATGGTGCTAGTGTGAATCAGGTTTGCCGGAAATCGGGCTCGACCCCGCTGCATCGCGCCGTGACTTCAACCGGCGCTCCGGGCACCGCTGGCAAGCGGCAGGAGGCCATCGAGATCATCAAGCTGCTGATCGCAGCCGGAGCCGACGTTTCCATTACCAATAAATCCGGGCGGAAGGCCGCCGATTACGTCCAGGATGACGCCATCAAAATGCTGCTAAAACCGAGCAACGCCAAGGATTCCGGAGAAGCATGATACGTCCGCCATCGTGAGTCGCGGATCGGACTTAAAGTAGGATGGGCACTCCTGCCCGTCTGTTTGGCGGAGACGAACCTAGAGACGGGCAGGAGTGCCCATCCTACGGTAGAGTTGTTGGCCGCGATATTCTGGCGGCGAGCATCGAATTTCCGACTCCACCATCTCTGGACAGTTTGGTATAAATCCGTCGCGCCCAGCGCGAGCTGGACCGCTCCGCAGCTTTGGCGGCACGGTGACGTACCGTACCGCGCACGGGACACAGGTCGAATTTGCCTAAGGAACAACATGTCGAGTGCACCATCAGAAAGTGAATCGCACGAACAGCACTGGGAAATGCGATTCGGGATCACCCTGGCGATTTTTGCCGCGGCACTGGCCATCAATGATCTGGGCGCGGGAAAATTCGGCGATGACGAAATCAAAGAAACCAACGAGAAGTCTAACTCGTATATGTGGTATCAATCCAAAGGGATCAAGGAGACCTTGGCCGAGGGGCAGCGCGACTTGATCCAAACGCTCCTCAAAGCTGAGGCCATTGCGGCGGACAAGGTCACGGAACTCGACAAGGTGGCCAGCAAGCTGGATGCTCAGGTCGAACGTTATAAGAAGGAGAAGCACGAGATCCTGCTCGGTTCAGCCGCCGTTGGGAAAGAGAACTGGGCGCAAGAGATCGACGGCAAGCTGGGACAGGTCATCGGTTCGAAGGAGCGGGAAAAGGTGATCGAACGTCTCTCCGCGGCGGGGGATGTCTTTGATTTCGGCACACTTTGCCTGCAACTGTGCCTGGTCCTCGGCGCGATCGGCCTGCTGCTGAAAATCCCCCAGGGACGCAAGCTGACTTTCGCCACCGTGCTGACGCTGGGAATCAGCGGCACCCTGCTTTGTATCCGTGCCTACTCCATCGTGCTGCTCTAGTGCCGTTGACAGCGGGCACGTATGTACAGAAGGCCAGAACGTTTTCTGCATTGGAGTCAACACGGCATCGCTCCACGCCAACAATCTGACCGATTTTGACTTTTGCGCAGGTTTTAACGGTTGCAATGATGGCGCCGGCGAGGATACAACAGGTACTTCGTCGGGTAACACTACTGCACTGAAGACACGGTCTCAGTGGGGCGAGTGCCTTCACAA
>JAQGHS010000152.1 GCA_028291605.1 Planctomycetaceae bacterium
ACGGCAGCCAATCGCGCAACGTGGCGGCAATTGGCTGATCGTTGCGGGAGACACTCTCGCGGCCCGGAAAGGTGGTGGACCAGGCGACGTACAAGCTGCCCGCCAGGACGTAGTGCATGAACGCCTGGTGGAGCGCAAACGTCAGGACGTAGAGAGTCAAATAGAACGCAGTCGGAGCGGGAAAACCCAAGGGAAACGGCAGATTCATCGGATGAGGTCCTGACGACGCTTGTGGTTCTGTTGGAAATCGCCAGGCGCCGTTCCCGCCTCCTGCAGCCAGGTCGCGATCTGCGATAAGTCACCGGGATTGGAGCTGTCACGCCAGACTTGAGGTCGCTCGGCGCTGGACCAGTGGATGAATTGCACGAGTGCCTCCAGCTCTTGCGCGGTTCCAGCGAACGGAGGCATGAAGGGCTTCGTGTGTTGCAGTTTCGCGATATTCAAGCGACTTTGATTCGTGTCCCAGGAACCGGTTAGCTCGGTGACCCCATTCGTGCCGGTCACGGTGTGGCAGACGCTGCACTGGCGCCGAAAAACACGTCCGCCGAGACGCACTTGATCGTTGGGATAGATCTCATCATTCCGTAAGGGATAGGGATCGTTCGCCGTACAGCCATCGACTCGCATCTGCGCCACATCCTGCGGTCGGATCGAATTCGAATACAGCACGTGACGGATCGAATACGGTTTGCGGGACCCTTCCCGGACGAACTCGCCCCCGGCCGTGGCTCCAAACGCGAGGAGCAACAGGAGCCCCGCCGTCGCCGTGTTGATAAACAAGCGCTGGAGAACCAGCCCCAGCAGCGCGTAAGCCCCGATGGCCAGTGACGAACCGATCGAGATATTTAGAAACAACATCATCGCCGGGCTGCCGCCGAGCACCCAGCTGCGACTGTCGGCGGGCATGACGGCCAGGAACCAGAGCCCCAGCCCGGGCATGATGACCATGGGGATCAGCAACTCGGCGACACGATTCATCAGAGAGGTTTTGCCTTCTCGATCAACCGACGTCATCGAGTTAATCACCACGCACGCAGCCAGCGATGCCAGCGTCATCGCCACGACGGTGCGGAACAACAGGCTGGGCCAGAAGCTGGGATTATAGAATCCGTCGAATAAGGTGTGAGTGATCAGCCAGCGACCCGGGGTCAATTGCCACGATAGAATGCCATTGATCAAGTAGAGACTCATCCAGGCCGCGAGGGCGTAAATCACCAGCAGCACCATGGATGCATTGTCACTGAGGCGTGAATGGTAACGGTAGAAGCAATAACCAGAGACGATTTCCAGGCAGAAGAAGAGCCACTCAGTGGCCCATAACCAATGGAAGTGTTGCACCATCGAGCCGATCGTGTGCGGACTGACTTGGATCGCAGTGAACCAGATCCCCACGCCGGTCAATGCTCCCAGCACAAAGCTGATCAACACCAGGACTTTAAAGTAACCGGCGACGAATTGCCGAGCGTGGGGATTGCGGCCCGTCATGGCCAACCATTGCAAATAACAGAGCAAGATTCCGCCACCGACTGCGAACTGTGCCAGGAAGACATGGACGATCGCGACGGCCGCCATGACCAATCCCGGCATGATCGGACCGTAGTCATTTACGGGGAAAACGTCGAGCATTGAGGGTGACTCCGGGTATGGTCAACACCGCCTGGCGTTCGTCAAATCGACGGTATCCACACGTCCCATGGCGCGCGATGGGACCTGCTCACCGCAACATAGCTCAATGAGAACCGGAAAGACAGTACCAGAGTTAACCGGCTGACTGGGAACAGCGAATCAACACGTGTTGTTGAGACGCGGTCTCTGATTGAAACACGGCTGAGGTGTCACAACCTTAGAACCTGGAATCAATTTGCTCGCAAAATACCTAACAAGCCGGGCCAGTGTCTGAGTGAATGGCCTTCGTAATTCTTCGTGTTCTTTGTGACCTTCTGTTCAAAAAAGGAGATTAGAACAGAAGATCACAAAGGACACGAAGATGGGGAGAGGTCGATCGATGTTCGCGTTCGTCATTCGGAGAAAGAGTTACGAAAACTCGTATCGCCGTTCCCTTACGAGACTATGCGGCCTTGCGGTGGCTGACGGCCGGTTCGATAGTCCGTGGGAATGGAATCGTGGCTGTGGGCTCCGGAACGGCGACGGGTTGGGGAGCGTGTGCATAGACCCAGGCAATGTTCGCCAGCTCGAAGAAAGCTCGGAAGAAATCGAACGGCTTCAATTTTGAGCCGGCGACGTCGTGCCACGACTCCAGGGGCAGTTCATAGATCGAACCTTGAGCCTGCTGCAGGCAGGTCTTGGTCCGGCGACCGATCCAGCGAGCGAAGAGTTCCACGTCGAAGATCCAGCGTGCGTGGAATTTTGCGTGGAAGATTTGCCGCAACTTGGCACTGTTGCGAAACAGTTTGTGGCCGCATTGCGTGTCATAGATTCTTAACCCTAAGACCGCTGCTGCCGACCAGGCGAAGAGGCGTCCGAGGCAATATCGAACGAGGCCGCGTTCGACAGTGTGTCCCAGCAACGGCAGCCGCGATCCGATCACCAGATCAATATCCGGGAGGCGGTCCAGGATCTCGCGATACTGAGGCATCGCTTCCAGGGGCGCAGCGAGGTCTGCGTCCCAATATCCGATGTATTCAGGATCAAGATCAAATGCCGCGAGACAGCCTTGTCGCACTGCCTCCGCTTTACCCTGGTTGACGGGCAGATTCAGGATCAGGAAGTTGTCGGGAGCGATCGTCTTCAACCACTTCAGCACTTGGAGTGTCTGATCCTGGCTGCCATCGTTCACCATCAGAAAACAGACTTCCGGGTGCAGCGCGACGAAGCGCCGAAAGCTCTCTACCGGCAGACGAAGTTCCTCATTGAAGCAAGGAACGACAATGATAGTTGGTGACATGATCATGCCATCGCGGTGAGGAGAAGCAAGTGGGTGCGGAACTCTATGCCAATTCAGGTTTTCGAGCAATACGGGGTTCGATAAAGAGTTTTTTATGATGTGTCGCCAAGTTCGCCAGAACGTGGACCGTTTGGGGAGTCTCTCACACTCTGGCGAGCGTGGCTACCGTCGATTGACGAGCGTGCCACGGACGACATTCGTTTCCTGTGTAGCAACGCGGCCCAAAAGAACTACGTTTTCCAGCTTGAGAAACAATCGTTCCTTGCGAATCGTGGTGACATCTTTGGGAAGGTACGGCGCCAGGCCTTCCAGATGTTTTTCAGAGGTCACCAGGAATGCATCGCGCGGATGATTGCGGAAATGTTCGGCCACGGAGTCTCGGTTTCGCAGGCGGTCGAATGGAATTTGCGAGTAAAAGATCAGGCTGGGAGGCGAATACTTGTAGGTCGCTACATGGGCTGTACCCGAGGAATGCTGATGAATCGACTCGCCCAGCAGATGTGTATTCTTGTGGGCATCAATGGGCAGCACCGCGAGACCCAGCGTGGCGGGACCGAAGAGGACCGAAACAACGGCGAGAGTGTAGATGGCCCCTCGAATCTGGCCCCGCTCCGAAAAATGCCAGCCAATAATCGCGCCCACCAGCGGGATGAGACCTAGAAAAGCGGGGGCAAGCTCCCCATAGAAGAGGATCCGCGTCGTAATGGGAACGGCGATGAAGGCGACAACGGCAACGAGGGCGAATGTGATCCAAGCACGTCGCAGCCACGGTCGGTAGGGGATGGTTGAGGTTTCTCGAAGCCAGCTGTCGACGAGTGCTGCAAACCCGATGGCGATTGCCGGGTAGGCGGGGATGATGTAACTCGCGAGCTTTGTGGCGACCAGCGAGAAGCAACCGATCCAGACGCAGACCCAGCAGCACACCAGCAGAAACCCGGCGCGTGCCGGATCGTTGTTTCGCAGGCCTCGGGCAAGGTGTGCAATGCTGGGCCAGACCAGTACGCACCAGGGAAAAGTCCCAATGCAGGCGGCAAGCAGATAATAGAAAAATGGTCCCCGGTGGCTGTCCATTGCGTAGGAAGCGCGGCCGACATTCTGGACGAAGAAGAACTCGCGCAGAAACTCGCCGTTTGTCCGCTGGCCGACGAGGACATACCACGGACCAGCGATGAGGACGACCGCCATGATTGCGGTCAGTGGACGCATCCGCCATACGGTCCGCAAGAAGTACGTGGGCCAAAATAGTTGCAGGAACCATTTGCACGATTCCCAGGTGACCTGCAGGAATGTTTGGTGAGGAACAGGATCTGTGCGATCCGAGTTCATTGGCAGACCAAGCTTGCGGCGTTCGACTGCTTGTTGCTCAATCAACAAAAACATCCCCCACACGGCCATGGGAAGGATGATCCCGACCGGGCCTTTGACGAGGGTCGCCACCGCCATGACAGCATAGGACATGGCGTAAGTCGACCAGCTCGGCGGCAGGACTGGCTGCCAGGGCCCCGCATTCTGGTTGGCTTCCGATGATCGGCCGGCGGTATTCGCGGGAAATCTACCACGAGTTCCGCGAACCAGAATCAGCAAGGCGAGTGTGCAGAAGAAGGTCAGATGAGCATCGGGGGTTGCGGCACGCGCAATGACCACATAGTTGATGCATCCCGCCAGCACGATGCCGGCCCAGAATCCCGTTCGTGCATTAAAAAGAGTTCTGCCCAGTTCATACGTGACGAGCAATGTTCCAATACAGAAGAGTGCCGAAAACAGTCGAGCAGCGAATTCGGTCGTCCCCAGCACCTGAAATGCCGCGATCTGGCACCAGTACATCAGCGGCGGCTTATGAGCGAAGAGACGCCCATTGTAGTAGGGCGTGATCCAGTCGCCGCGGTGCATCATCTCGACGGCCGCTTCGGAGAAGATCGCTTCATCCACATCCCACAGCCGCGTCCCGCCGAGGTTCGTGACGAACACGAAGAGCCCCACGGCCAAGAGGACGAGGTAGTGTCCCGAGCGTTGATTGGGTATCAATGCCGCAGAAGAATTCTCTTTGGGATTCGAAGTACGAACATCCATGCCTGACTCCGCGCGGCTGCCTGGTTGAAAACTCCTGTTCCAACTGTCAACAAGACCGGCGAATCTGGGGTCGGGCGTTCAAATTTCAAAATTGGCCAGACTGCTGACTTTGTATATTCAAAATCTGTCGAGTGGCCAATTTTGAAATTTGAAGGCCCGACCCCAAACCCTAACGGCTTATTAGGCATTCTGATCGACCCGCGTGGCGGGAGTCTACGGTGGCTGGGCAGCCGCATATAGCCCAGTATTGATGCCGAAACGGGGAAAATTCTCCCATCAGCCGAACGGCATGTGTCCCGGAATGTCGAATACTGCGCCCGGCTGAGATGCGTTTTCGTGTATCGCGAAATTGCCGGGAATCGCGCTCGACGCGGCTGTTTTACAGGGATTTTATCGAATACCAAAACACCAACGGGCTGCCGCAGAGACGTCTGCGACAGCCCGTTGAGTGCGAATTTGGGATACCGCAATCGACCTGATTTGGTCGGATTGCCAGCAAATAGTTGCTAAATAATTTTTAACGGTTTGGTCCCCGTAGCCGAAGTCGCCAAGACTTCGGGGGAGTCACCATCACGGCCAGAACTCTTGGCGAGTTCTGCCACAAGTCGGTGCCCATCCCGCAATTATCCCATGACTTCTGCCAGCGCCACCTGGCGATTCTTCTCCTTCAAAGATTTCGCTCCCGCATACAGCATGGCGGTCACTTCCAGGATTTCCTGGTGCGGCACGGGTTCGACACGCGTCTTGATCATTTCGCGGAAGACGCGGGCCATGTTGAACATCTCGTAGTGATGTCCCATCGCGAAACTGCCTTCGATGGCGGGTGAGAACCGATACACATCCTTGACGAAATGTACGCTGGTCTCGTTGTACTTGCCGCTCAGATCGGGTCGGCCGTACCAGATTTCTGCGGGCGGCCGATCGGGATACACGACCAACCCGTGGGCTGAGGCATCCCGGGCATAGAGACTGACCGATTCCACGCCGGCACCCAGCAGCGTCATGATGGTCCAGCAAGGGTGATGCCCATAGACGAACCAGCCGTCGGGGGAATAGCCACCCCCCATGCTCGCGATAATGTACTGGATTTCGCCCAGGGTCCCTTCTTCTTTGAGCCGTTTGACTTCGTCAATGCCCCATTCGTAGCGGAAGATACTTCCCGACATTAACGGGGCTTTGTGCTCCTTGGCGAAGGCTAGGATTTTCTTCACACCAGCGACCGTTTCGCCAATGGGCTTGTCGCAAAACGTCGGCAACCCCTTCGCCAGACCCGGCGCGATCAAATCGAAATGATCCTCGCCGTATCCCGATGCGTCGCCCAGCCAGATGGCATCGACTTCCTGCGCCATCTTTTCCAGAGAAGTACAGACCTCCACGCCGGGAAAAGCTTCGGTAAACAACTTGGCCAGAGCGGGATCTTGTTCGTAATAGTGAGTGATCCGCACATCGGGGAACGGGAGCACGTGGAAGTTGCAGGCGGGATTACGAACGATGCGCTCAAAGTATTTCTGATTGCCCGGATCGAGATACGTCTGGGCCATCTTCATATCGATGGTGGGATGCAGGTATTGAGCGAAATGCCAGGTGTGGCCGTTGATCCGCTGCGGTTTACCCCTGATTCGAGCCGAGATGACCCCCACGCGCCAGGCTTTGCCGTCGGGGGGAGCCGCGGGCGCTGCCGCCGGTTGTTGTGCCTGAGCCGCGGTGGCTCCGGCTGCTCCTGCACCCAAGGCTGCCAATTGCGCAGCCGATCGCAAGATCCATTCACGCCGATTCTCAGTCATGCGCTCATTCCTCTGTCGATAAAATTCAAACGGCGAGTCTCACGGTATGACATGACGTCACGAGACCCTGATGTAGCCGTCAAACTAACTCCAGAGAACTATAAACACAAGCCGATGCGTTAAGACCTTGCAATCGTGGGATGAGTCTCCAACGATCATGCCAAAATATCGGTGATGACTTCACCAGCCACATCAGTCAGGCGGAAATCTCGCCCGTTGAACCGATAGGTGAGTTTCGTGTGTTCCAGCCCCAGCAAGTGCAACAAGGTCGCGTGTAGATCGTTGACATGCACCTTATTGTGTTGGGCCTTGTAGCCGAACTCGTCGGTGGCTCCGTAGTGGAAGCCGCCCTTGACGCCAGCCCCGGCCATCCAAATGGTAAAACCGTTCGGATTGTGGTCGCGTCCTTTTGAGCCTTGCGAATCGGAGGTGCGACCGAACTCGCCGCCCCAGATGACCAGCGTGGATTCCAGCAAGCCCTTTGAGGCCAGGTCTCCCAGTAAGGCCGCCGCGGGTTGATCGACATACAGCCCGCACGAGCGATGATTCGTCTGAACGTCTGAATGACAGTCCCAGGGAACGTCATTCACGCTGCCGTCTCCGCCGACACCTTTTCCTGCGAAGATCTGCACGAACCGGACGCCTCGTTCAACCAATCGGCGGGCAATCAAACACTGCCGGCCGAACGTGGCACAATGCGGCTGGTCCATGCCGTACGCTTTGTGAGTGGCTTCGGATTCTTTGGTCAGATCGATCGCTTCGGGGGCCGCCATCTGCATGCGGTAGGCCAGCTCAAACGAATTGATCCGCGCAGCCAGATCCCCCTGAGTGGGGCGGCCGGCGGCATGTTCTTGATTGAGCTGTCGGATCAAATCCAATTGGGCGCGTTGCTGGACGTCGGTGTGCTTGGCATCCCGCGCCAGATTGTCGATGGCTTCATTCCGGCGAGCATCCAGCGCGAGGGCCTGATAGGACTTGGGCAGGAATCCCGCCGACCAGATTTGATCGTCTCCACGAGGGCGCGTTTCGTGCATGACGACGTACGAGGGTAAATCTTGATTGGCCGAACCGAGCCCGTACGTTTGCCAGGCACCCAGCGCCGGCAGGCCGGGACGGTTCGTGCCGCACATGAGTTCGATCGATGCCGGAGCATGATTGTTCTGCTTCAAATACATCGAATGCAGAAACGTCATCTTGTCGACATGCTGCGACAGATGCGGAAACAGGTCCGAGACCCAACTTCCCGATTGGCCGTGCTGTTTCCATTCGAATGGCGACTTTAAGCACTTGCCGCTC
>JAQGHS010000157.1 GCA_028291605.1 Planctomycetaceae bacterium
GAGCCGGGCGGCGTAAGCCCCCGGATTCTTCGTCGTGGTCAGCGTATATTCGCAAAAAACGCTGAAAAAATGAGAGATTCTGCTCCCCTCGCCCTGGTACCCCGGGGAGAGGGGCCGGGGGTGAGGGGCACGAGCAATCAGCGACGTTGAGTCTAGGATTTCTGCGAAAAAGACGCCGTTGAAAATTTAATCGAACGACGCTCGGAAAGCCCCTCACCCCCAACCCCTCTGCCCGGAGTACCAGGGCGAGGGAAGCGATTTTTCGTCGTATTTCCGGTGTTTTTCTGGATCCCGTCACTTAGGCCACCGACGCTGGCAGCGTCGGCCACGGAATCCGGGGGCTTATGCCGCCCGGCTCACCTAATCGGTATTGGAAAATCAGCTCTTGGCCAATTCCCTCAGCACCTTATGCAGAATCCCGCCGTGCCGGTAGTACTCAACTTCGACCGGAGTATCGATGCGGCACTTCGTCTGAAAGACGACTTGCTTACCATCTTCGCGGGTCGCGGTGACCGTCAATTCCTGCAACGGCTGAACCTTGTCGTCGATTGCGACGCGGAACGTTTCTGTCCCATCGAGTCCCAATGATTCACGTGATTGACCCGGCAGGAATTCCAGCGGCAAGACACCCATGCCGACCAGGTTCGAACGATGGATGCGTTCGAACGAGACGGCAATCACCGCTCGGACCCCCAGCAGATAGGTTCCCTTGGCGGCCCAGTCGCGAGACGATCCGGTGCCGTATTCGGAGCCTGCCAGAACCACGAGCGGTGTATTATTCGCCTTGTACTTGGCGGCCGCTTCGTAGATCGAAAGTTGCTCGCCGGTCGGCAGGTATTTCGAGATACACCCTTCCGTTCCCGGGCAGAGCAAGTTCTTCAGGCGGATATTGGCAAACGTCCCGCGAGTCATGACACGGTCATTACCGCGGCGGCTACCGTAGCTGTTGAAATCGGCCACCGGCACCCCCTGCTCTTGCAGGTACAAACCAGCGGGCGAATTGGCCTTAATCGCGCCGGCCGGACTAATGTGGTCGGTTGTCACAGAGTCACCGACCGACACCAGTACCCGTGCTCCGTGAATCGGCTGAATGGGAGACGGATTGACCGGCATGTCGACGAAGAACGGCGGCTCTTGAACGTAGGTGCTCTTCTCGTCCCACTGGTAGAGATCCCCTTCAGCTCCTGAAATCTTCTGCCATTCTTCGGGGCCTTCCGTGGCATGGCCGTACTGCGTGACGAACATCTCCGGAGTCATCGACCGGCTGATGGCGTCCGAGATTTCCTTTTGAGTCGGCCAGAGGTCTTTCAAGAAGACATCTTTGCCGGCCTGATCCTGGCCGAGGGCATCGTTCGCCAGATCGATGTCGACCGTCCCCGCAATCGCATAGGCGACGACCAGCGGCGGGCTGGCCAGATAATTGGCCTTCACCTGCGGATTGATGCGGCCTTCGAAATTGCGGTTACCGGACAGCACGGCCGCGGCGACCAGATCGCCACTGGCGACTGCTTCGGAGACTGCCTGCGGCAACGGCCCGCTGTTTCCGATACACGTCGTGCAGCCGTAGCCCACGGTGTTGAAGCCCAACGCGTCGAGCGATTTGTCGAGTCCCGATTTCGACAAGTACTCGGTCACGACGCGGCTGCCCGGGGCCATGCTCGTCTTGACCCACGGCTTGCGAGTCAACCCGCGAGCCGCAGCCTTTTCGGCAACCAAACCTGCGGCCAGCATGACCGAGGGATTGCTGGTATTAGTGCAACTGGTGATGGCCGCAATCACGACGGCCCCGTCGGTGATCTCGCCGCCGCTCTTCACCTTGACTGCCGGTGAGACCGCGGGCTTGGCGAATCCGTCCTTGAGATCCTTGTGCCATTGAGTCTGCATGTCCTTCAACAGGACGCGGTCCTGGGGCCGCTTGGGGCCCGCCATCGACGGGACCACAGTTGCGAGATCGAGTTCCGCGTAGCTCGTGAAGACCGGCTCGGGTGAGGCCGCAGTTCGGAACAGGCCCTGCTCCTTGTAGTAGCGTTCGACGAGATCGACTTCGTCCGCAGTGCGCCCCGTGCGACGCAGATAATTCAGGGTTTCGTCGTCAACCGGGAAGAAGCCCATCGTGGCCCCATATTCCGGTGCCATGTTGGCAATGGTCGCCCGGTCCGCGAGGCTCATGCTAGCCAGGCCCGGACCGTAGAACTCGACGAATTTTCCCACGACCTTATGCTTCCGCAGCATCTGCGTGACGGTCAGTACCAGGTCGGTCGCAGTCGTCCCCTCGGGCAAGCTGCCCGTCAGTTTGAAGCCCACGACTTCCGGCGTCAGCATGTAAATCGGCTGGCCCAGCATGACGGCTTCGGCTTCGATGCCGCCTACGCCCCAGCCGACCACGCCCAAACCGTTGATCATGGTCGTATGGCTGTCGGTCCCGACCAGACTGTCAGGATAAGCCACCCCGTCCTTCATCAACACGACCTTGGCGAGGTACTCCAGATTGACTTGATGGACGATACCCGTCGCCGGCGGCACGACGCGGAAATTGTTGAAGGCTTGCTGGCCCCAACGCAGGAACTGATAGCGTTCCATGTTCCGTTCGAATTCCAGCTCCACATTGCGCACCAGCGATAACGCCGACGCGAACTCGTCGACTTGCACCGAGTGATCGATGACCAGATCGCACTGCACGAGAGGATTGATCTTCTTGGGATCACCACCCATGCGAACCATGGCACTCCGCAGAGCCGCCAGATCGACGACCGCCGGCACGCCGGTGAAGTCCTGCAGAACGACCCGGCCTGGTTTGAAGGGGACTTCCACCTGCAGCGGAGCCGTCGGATTCCAGTTGGCCAGGTTGGTGACGTCGGAATCGTTCACGACGAATCCATCGACGTTTCGCAGACAGGCTTCCAGCAGCACGCGAATCGAAAACGGAAGTTTTTCAATGTGACCGACTTTGTCGTCGATCAGCTTCTGCAACCGATAAATTGTGACTTCGCCACTGCGCGTCTTCAGTTTCGCCGCCGCCCCGAACGAATTGCCCGCCGCCATGAACGCAACTCCTTGCTGAGTCTATTTTTCAAACGTATTTCGAGGCCCGTCAGGCGAGTCACTGGAGACTCATTCAGATGCCTGATCGGCCCGTGCGGAACACGCGCCAATTACGAAGATCATCGAGCCCATTGATGCTATCAGCCCACGTTCCGATTGAGAAGCGTCGCTGAATGTTGATCCCACAATCTGGATCACCGCGTCGTAGAGATGAGTGTACTTGCACGGACGTTAAGCATCCCGTCGCCTGAAACCAAGGCGATCCGGCCTGCAGGAGCGGCCAATTTTGAGTCGAATGCCCTCTAAGAGTAAGTACTTCCGGCAAATTACCTCAATTGATGATAGACTGGCCCGGATTATGCTTTCCAGTTTGTAATTCGACCGGAGCAGCTCCCAAGTGGTCCCCACATTCGCGATACGAATTTGCGAAACCCAAAGAGGAATGTCACATGGCACAACATTCAGTACTTGGATTCCACCAGCATACGACCCAGGGGAAAGCCCGCGACCGCCGAGCATTCGTCCTGACCGAATCGCTGATCGTGATGGGCATGATCGCCGCATCGATCGTCGTCCTGTCGCCCGCCGTCCATTTCGCCAGTACAGCGGCCCGACAATCGAAATTGGATCTAGCGTCTCGGACGGGCAAGCTCGCTCAATACCGAGGTCACCACGAAGATTCCTCGCAGCCGATCTTGTTTTCGTCGGGATTGTTCAAAGGACCGGTTTCGTCGAGCCTGCTCAACACCGGCAGCTGGGCCCCATTGCTCGCTCCCTCGTACGACGAAGCGACCAATTTGAACTGACGTTGGTATTCCGCTCCATGGGAAGGCGAGGCTCCTGCCGAGCCTAACACGAGCTTTAGCTCGGCGACCGCCGGATGCATCGCACAGGCCTCCGGCGGACGCCGACCTGCGGTCGTATTAGGCTCGGCAGGAGCCTCGCCCTCCCATCGTCCGTAATGGTCATAGCCCCTATTGCCGAGACTCCTCTTCCAGCATCTGCATTACGCGGCTGTCAGGCGTCGCCGGCCGACAGCGGGTTCTCGCCCATTCGCGCAATTGAAAGATCTTTTCTTCCATCGTGACCGACAACGGCACCGTCTGCTCCTGAGAATTCAGCAGATCTTCTTGCGTGACATCCCGGCTGCCGGTATACGCTTCAAACGTCGCCGAAATGATCAACTGCTCAATTTCGGCCCCGCTATAGCCCTCGGTCTTAATCGACAACTGGTTGACATCGTACTTCTTCGGATCAAGTTTTCGCTTCTTGAGATGGATATCCAGGATCTCTTTACGCTCGTGGAAATTCGGCAGGTTGATAAAGAACAACTCGTCAAATCGCCCGCGACGCAGCATTTCTGGCGGCAGCGTGGCCACTGAGTTCGCGGTCGCGATCACGAAAATCGGCTTGCCGTGATCCTGCAACCAGGTCAGAAACGTTCCGAACAGTCGGGTCAGAGTTCCGTCGCCGCCACCTTCGGTCGACACGCCACTGAAGGCTTTTTCCACTTCGTCCAGCCAGAGGACAGTCGGGGCGATGGTCTCGATGGTGCGCAACACTTCGCGGAGATTCTTTTCCGATGACCCACGCTCGCCACTCAGCAAGGCTGCAAAATCGAGTCGCACCAGCGGAAAGCTCAACAGCTTAGCGGTCGCTCGGGCCGTTAGACTTTTTCCGCAACCTTGAACCCCCAGCAGCAACACACCCTTCGGCAGCGGCAGCCCCTGCTTGCGCGCCTTCAGGCTGTACGCCGAAGCGCGCGAGCTCAACCAATCCTTCAGCCCTTCCAGACCGCCGATATCTTTCACCGCCGCATCCAGATCGAAGAATTCCAACAGATCTGACCCGCGGAGCAAGGTCTTCTTCTCCGAAACCAACGCCGCAAACACATCGTCGTCCAACTGATTGCAAGGAGCGAGGGCACGCATTAAGGCCTTGCCTGCCTCGCGAGCTGTCAGGCCGATGACCGCCTTTAGCAAGCGTTCTCGTTCTTCGTCATTGGCCCGTAAGTTACGGCCGGTCGCCTTCGCAAGGTCCTTCAAGACATCCGTCAGCACATCCTGCAGGTCATCAATATCGGGCAGCGGCAACTCCAACTGCAGGACGTCCCGCTCCAGATCGAGCGGCACGACGACTTCCGGCGACATCAACAGCAGGGTCTTATTCTGGTCTCGCAGCGTTCCGCATTGGTCCCGCAGCTTGCGCACGACCACGGGCGACGTCATGTTGTGATGAAAATCCTTTAGCAGGATCACGTGATCGGGGGGATATGCTTCAACTTCTCGCAGAACCCCCAACGGGTCGGTGAGAATTTCCGAATCAGGATCGAGGGGTGGTAAAAACCCCTCGGTCGAACTCCAGGTCACCAGTCCCAGCCGCATATCCAGGGCGAGATTGGCGAGTTCGGTTTCCCAACGTTCTTCTTCATAAGTCGTCAGAAACAGCACGCAATAACGTGCTTGAATCCGAGACTGCAGTTCTTCGAGCATTCGCGTGGTGATCGACATGATGATAATCAGCTTCGCAGAGCCAGCAGGTAGTTCAACAGCAGAATCGCCTTCCCAGATGGCGGCAGTCGCCTGAATTTGGGAAGGCTGACGTATAACATAGCCTATGTTCAAGAGCAAATGGGAGGGTGAGGCTCGTGGCAAACCGCCCGTGGCCGACGCTACAAAAAACGTCGGTGATTTGACACGGACGCTAGCAGCGTCCGCCACGACCTTTGATCTGTTCACCACGTCGATTATATCCAATACAGGGCGTCACCGAGGAATCTTCACGTGGTCTTTACTCACACCATCCGCAACGAATGCTTCGTCTTCCCCGATTTGCGAGACCTCCTGGCAAAGGCCAATGAAACAAAATCAGGAGACGAACTCGCCGGAATCGCCGCACGCAGCGAGACCGAACGGGTGGCCGCCAAATGGGCATTGGCCGACGTCCGATTGGATGAACTGGTAAATCAACCGGTCGTTGATCCCGAACAAGATGACGTTTCCCGGCTGATCCTCGACACACTGGATCAAGCCGCGTTTCAACCCATCCACAGTCAAACCGTCGGCGAGTTCCGCGAATGGCTGCTCGATGACCAGACTAATCAGCCAGAACTACAGGCCCTCCGCTGGGGTATCACACCCGAGATCGTTGCCGCAGTCACGAAGCTAATGAGCAACAAGGAACTGGTCCTCGTGGCCAGCAAGATCCGTAACGTCACGCGTTGCCGCAATACGCTGGGGGAGGCCGGGGTCCTCGGCATTCGCGTGCAGCCCAATCATCCGGCCGATGATCTCGCAGCGATTCTACTCGGGACCCTGGACGGTTTGATGTTTGGCTGCGGCGACGCCGTCATCGGCATCAATCCCGCGACGGACTCCATCGACTCGGTCTCGAATATCCTCCTGGCAGTCGATCGGCTGATCGAGACGTGCGGCATCCCCACCCAGGCCTGCTGCCTGGCCCACATCACGACCCAGTTGGCCTGTGCCGACCGAGGTGTTCCAGTCGACCTGCTCTTTCAATCGATCGCCGGCACCCAGGCCGCCAACGCCAGTTTCGGCATTACCCTCAGCTTGCTGCGAGAAGGACGCGAGCAAATCTTAGAACAACACAGAAACCGTCCAGTCAACTGGGTGGGCCATGATGTGATGTACTTCGAAACCGGCCAAGGGAGTGCGCTCTCGGCGGACGCACATCACGGAGTCGATCAATTGACGCTCGAGGCTCGAGCCTATGGAGTCGCCCGCACGCTCAACCCGTTATTAGTGAACTCAGTAGT
>JAQGHS010000158.1 GCA_028291605.1 Planctomycetaceae bacterium
CGCGTGCGCACTCCTCTGCCTCGCCAATTCATCTGCTCAAGCTCAAGTCCCTCCACCCCCCAGCGAACTGGTCGACGAAGTCCGCTTACCGCTCGAGAAGATCACCCCGGACTTATTGCCCGATCGGGTGCCGGTGCCGCTGGGTGACTACCAGGCCCTGAAGATGATCGCGGAGACGACTCGTGAGGCTCCCTCGACGACGCGACTGCTGAAGGCCCAGTACAGCGCGGTCTACAAAGACCATCGTCTGACCGATGGTCAACTGACCTGGTCCTTCGAGAATACTAGCCGTATTGCGCGGACTTGCGCAGTGGAACCGCTGGGAATTGCCGTTCGCGAATTGAAATGGGGTGACCAACCGGCAGTCTGGGGGACGTCACCCGCCGGGCGATTCGAAGTCTTGCTGGATCGCCCCACCGGCGAGCTTCTGGGCCGCTGGGAGTTGAGCGGTAAGACGGTGGGCCAGCATGATGAATTCGTGCTCAATCTGCCGCGGGCCACCGTGTCGCAGGTGATTCTCAAAGTCCCCTCGGGAGCTGCCGTGACGGCGCTCGACCATTCCGTGGTGGCGGGCGTTCCGCAAGATGGCATCACGCCGTGGACCATCGTTCTGGCTGCCCGTACCGAATGCCGGATTGTCATTCATCAACCGGCCCCCTCCGGAGCGGCGACGCCCATGATCCTCGTGCAGCATGACGCGCTCTACAAGTTGCGTCAGGATGGTCTGCGGTTTCTCACGAACCTGCGATTGGAAGTGACTCAGGCCCCCGTACGTGAAATCCCCATCTGGGTTGATCCCGAGCTGGAGATTTTTTCGATCACCTATGGGAATGAAATCCCGCTGCCTTGGCAAACAACCGCCGTCGATGGTCGGCAGCGTCTGCTGGTTCAATTGCCGGACGCGTTGTTGGGAACAGGTCGCGTGTTGAAACTCAGCGGCGTATCTCCCATCAAAACAGATGTGGATTGGAAGCTCCCGAATGTCATGGTGGCGGGCAGTGCCCTGGTCGAAGGACAGACCGTGCTGCAACTGACGGCGCCACTGCAATTGCAGGATCTCAGCAGTACTGGATTTCGTCAGATCGGCGTGGAAACCAGTGTCACGCGTGACGATCTGCTGACCTTTAAACAGTTCCGGGCGGATGGTGTGTTGACGGTCAAGTTGGGCAAACCGCGACCGCGGATTCTCGCGCGGGTGCTCAGCGATCTGCAGACCAAATCGCCCGATTGGACCTGCTTTACGCAGTTACATTTGACGGGGGCGGAAGGGGCCGCGTTCTCAGTCGAGTGCCGCATCCCGGCTGGCTGGGACGTTATTGACGTGCGTGATCCGAACGCCCCGAAACTCGAATGGAACATCACGACCACCCCCGAAGGGCAGCGATTACTCTCGCTGCAGTTTCTGGAAGCACTGACCCCCGATCGGCCGCGCACGATCGAAATCGATGCGCGGCGCAGCGCGGCCACCGGCGATCAAACATTTGTCGTGCCGGCGTTTGAGCCGTTAAACATTGATGACCTGGGGATGCTGGTCGTCGTCAATTCGGCCGCCGATGTGCGACCAGTCTTAGAGTCGGGAACGTCCTTCGAGCCGTGCGAGCCAGCGGACCTTGACCCCGAATGGCTGACTTCCAAGTTCTGGAAAACGCCCCTAACCCAACGGACTCCGATCCCGCTCTTCTTGCGTTTAAACGGCAACACGGCCGAGGGACATTTTTCGTTGCAGTCACTGCAGACACCGGTCGAGGTTTCCGCAGAGATCCAGGTGGACGTCACTTCGGTCAGGCTGACTAAGACCGTGCGTTTAAAAGTCATTCCCCGGCATGGAAAGACGGAGCGCGTTCTGGTCTATCAAAGTGAACCGGGACCGCAACTGGCCTGGACGCTGATTGGCACGCCCCCCAAGCCGATCGAAGCTCGAAAGCTGCCGGCCTTTCGACATGCGGCCTGGGACTTGCCCACATCGGGCGAGTTGTGGGAGCTGCGGCTACCGCAATCCCAATCGACCCCGTTTGAACTGGAAGGGGTGCGGGCTCGAGGACTGACGCCGACGGGCCGCCTGGGATTGGTGTTTGTGCCGCAAGCGCAGGCGTTTCATGGGCGAGTCAGCGTGAAAGCGCCGGTTGACCTGGGTCTGGAACTCACCGCCTGGCACACCGAAGCGGACGGCATTGCGAACGCGGCCGCGGCACCGCTCGAACGCGTCTGGACTTGGCATCTGCCGTCGGCGGCGTTGCAATTTCAGAGCCGGGATGCCACAGCTTTGGCCCCAGCGCCGGTTATTCGTCGCGTGGCACTGCAGGCTCGCTGGACCTTGGAACCCAAGTCTCACGACTACTATGTCGCTCAATTGGAACTCGGGTCGGGATTCAACGGGCGTAAGTTTCAATGTACGTTGCCTGATGAAGCAGAACTGACCGATGTTCAAGTCGATGGCCAGTCGTTGCAGTTCCCACCTCCGGCGCCCGGACTGCCGATCGTGTTGACCAATGTCACGGACGAGCAGATCGTCGCCATTACCTATCGCGCTCCCAGTCGCGGGTTGTTACAACCCCGGTGGCGATCGCTACTGCTGCCCAAGCTCGATATCCCCGTCTTGCGATGTGACTTGGAGCTACTGACTCCCGCCGGTTTCCGTTTGGGAAGTGAATCGCGCGGCATCGTGCTCAAATCGAATACGAAGCACATTTCGACACTACAGCGGATGTTCGGTCCGCTGGGTCGATCAGGGCAGGAACTCTTATTCAACCCGTTTTCGATCCTGAGCTGGTCTCAGTTATGGGATCATCAACCGGAAGCAGAGTCCTCACAACAGCGGATTGAAGAACAATTCGCCACGCTAAAAAGAGTGGGTAGCTTTGAGTTCGGTTCTGCGAACCCGGATTCCGCCACGGGTGATGCCGCGGTTCCATTGCAGCATACGGGCTGGCAAGTGTGGCGCGGTTCGGCTGCGATGCTGCCGGAGCGTGTGGATGTGTGGCTGTGGTCGAGCCGTCAGGCCACGAGTGCCGCGTGGTTGGGGTTCTGGACTTGCCTGTTGCTCGGAACGACGATGCGACTGGCACGCGTGTCGCATCGAGCGGGGCTGGGGATTCTGGCATTGGTCACGGAAATCCTGCTGACCTTCATCTTGCCACCTCTGCCAGCACAACTGGTGGGAGGCTGCCTCGCCGGCACATTGCTGTCATTCCTGTGGCCCCGAAAACTCATCCGCCGATCATCACAGCCGCCAGACAATCAGCCCTACATACCGCAGGGCAGCACGCATTCCTATCGCCCCATATCGTCTCGAATCTCCGCACCTCTCACGACATTGTTTGCCATCGGCGTGTGTGGTGGGCTGGCCGCGGCACAGTCGACGGGTCCGGCCAATGGCAATGGTTCAGGAACCGCCTTGCCGCGAGTGATCATTCCTGTAGATGAACGGAATCAG
>JAQGHS010000165.1 GCA_028291605.1 Planctomycetaceae bacterium
GCCTGACACGTGAGCGGCACGGCGCTAGCCACCGGTTCGACTGCGGCGTCCGATCCAGGAACCGGCGGCTAGCGCCGTGCCGCTCACGAGTCCTCGCGACAGGTCTCTGATTTTAACGGCTCGCCGAGAGCTCCGAAATTGCGACCTGCCGCAGAACCGATGACGCGTACAGACGAACCACGAACAGACGGCGGCCGACCTGAACGATCGCGCTAATTGGGGGGCTTTTGCCGGTCGAACGCCCTTTGAATCACGCGTTCAGATTGACTTGAAGCGACCGCAGACATGTATTGAAGTGTCAGTGACTCACTTCTGAACGGGCCAATTGTCGCTACCGATACATTGCCGGCTCCATCACACACAGTGATGTTTGTAGCTGGTTTGATCCGCAGAGGAATCGAAATGGTCTGGCCTGCTTATCGAGATGCGTCCCCAGCGATTCTGACATTCTGGCCGCGGCGAGGCAAAGCTCGCCGGTCGCTATCGGAAATCAAAAGTCTGGTCGAGCAACTGGAACAGCGGTTGGTGCTGACTGTCAGTTCCGACGAGCAACTGTTTGTCTATTTGCTCAATCAGATCCGGCATAACCCGCAAGCCTATGATACCGCTGCTAATTTGGGCGGAATTCTGGACGATGTTGAAGCGCGGCAACCGCTGGCAGTCAACGACGATTTGTTTGAGTCGTCCGAGGTCCACGCCCAGGAAATGGCCGACCACGACTATTTCGCCCATCATAGTCCGATCACCGGCGAAGACCCCAATGAGTTGGCTCGCGACGCAGGATATGACCTTCCAGACTTCTTTCCTGATGATGACAACTTCATCGAATCGATCGCCGCCGGAAACGCGTTGGACAATCCCGCGGACACGATCAAACTGCTGATCGTCGATCCCAATACCAACCCGCCCGGACATCGTATTCATCTACTGGGAATGGACGACTTCAATGCCCAGGCGAACGAAATCGGTGTGGCCCACGCCTTCAATTTGCTCTCGACGTTCGACCATTATTGGGCCGCCCACATCACGTTTTCCGACCCGGAAAACCTTTTTCTGACTGGCGTTGTGTACGAGGACGTCAACACTGATTCGGCATTCAGTTTGAACGAAGGGTTGGCCGGAGTCACCGTCAGCATTGGTGGCACGAATCTGGAAACCGTAACGAATGCTGCTGGCGGTTGGTCAATTCAAGTCCCAGGGCCGGGAACTTACACCGTGTCGGTGGCGGGCGGAGATTTCGTGGGACCGGCGTCGACCACCGTGCAAGTGACCAACCTGAACCGTGAGATCGATTTTACCTCGGGCATCGCCGACGGCGTGATTGATTTCGGAACGCCCCCCGCGGGTGCGAATGAGCCACCCGTCAACACGCTGCCTGTCGGACCGATTGACGTGACGGAAGATGTCACCCTCAATCTGACTGGAATCTCGGTGACTGATCCTGACGTCGGAATCAATCCCGTGTCGGTAACGCTCGATGTGTTGCACGGCAAGCTGCAGATCAACACGAACGTCACCAACGGCCTGACATCAGGTCAGGTCGTCGGTAACAACAGCGGCCATGTGGTGGTTACCGCACCCCTCGCCAAAATCAACGCGACACTGGCCGCGCTGTCTGGAATCACCTATCGAGGCACCACCGATTTCAACGGTGACGACACGTTGACGATGGTGACCAACGACCAGCAGACTGACGATCTCGGCGGAGCGATGAGTGACACCGACACGCTCGACTTGACGATCGCAGCCGTGAATGACGCGCCCGTTAATACGGTTCCCTCCGGGACGGTCTCCGTGATCACCGAGACCGCCACAAGGATCAGCGGCCTGAGCCTGGCCGACTCTGACTTGGGGACCAATGATGCCCTGGTCACGCTGACCGTCACGCATGGCACAGTCGCCGTACGCACCGACGTAGCCTCGGGTTTGACGGCCGGAGATATCGCCGGCAACGGAACCACGTCAGTCACCATTACAGCCCCGCGATCGCGATTGCTGGCGACTTATGCCGCGACCAACGGCGTGACATATACCAGCGACAACGGCTACATCGGATCGGATGTCTTGACGGTGACCTCAAGTGACCAGGGCCAAGCGGGGTCGGGCGGAACCTTGACCGACACCGATACGGTCGCCATCCAGGTCCAGCCGGCTCCGGTCGCCCCCGTCTTAACAGTCCCCGCAGCGGTCACCGGCCCCGCCAAGGGAAAACCCGTGATCATCGGTGCCGGAGCTACCCTTTCCGACCCCGATTCACCAAATTATTCAGGCGGCAAGCTGACCATCCAGATCACATCGGTCGGAACGTCAAATGATAAATTGACGTTGACCAAGTTGGGAACGAAGACCGGACAAGTGAACCTCAGCGGCACCAAAGTGCGCCTTGGCAAGACGGTCATCGGCAGTCTTTCCGGCGGCACGAACGGTTCGCCCCTAGTGATCCAATTCTCGTCCAATGTCTCCCTAGCCGCGGTGCAATCTGTGCTGCAACGGGTGACCTTAAAGGGGGCCCACGGGAAGCTCCCTCCTGGCACGCGAACGATTCAGTTCACGGCGACCGATCCGACTCATCTGACGAGTGAACCCCAGTCGCGGCAAGTGGTGATTCCGGCTTGACGTTCGCTCCAGGC
>JAQGHS010000184.1 GCA_028291605.1 Planctomycetaceae bacterium
TCGGTGGTGAGGGCAGTGTCGCGGTGGCCTTCGACAAAGATACCGGCAAAGAACTGTGGAAAGCCCTGTCGGCCCGCGAGCCCGGCTATTCAGCCCCGTCCATCATCGAAGCGGGTGGTACTCGGCAACTGCTGATCTGGCATTGTGCCGCGGTGAACTCACTGAATCCCGACACGGGCAAGGTCTATTGGTCCATCCCGCTGGAGCCCGCTTATGGAATGTCGATCATGGCTCCTCGCAAGTCGGGTGATTACCTGTTCGCCAGCGGCATCGGCGAAGTCGGAGTCTTGTTGAAGCTCGATGCAGGCAAGCCCGGTGCGTCTGAGATCTGGCGCAGCAGTATCAAATCGGGAGTCTATTGCTCCAACAGTACCCCCTTCATCGACAACGGCACCATCTATGGTTGTTGCTGCAAACAAGGTCAACTCCGCGGCGTGAAACTCGAAACTGGCGACCGGCTCTGGGAGACATTCGCCCCGACCACGGGCAAGTCACGAGCCAACAGCGGCACGGCGTTTATCGTCAAACATGAGGACCGATTCTTCCTGTTCAGCGAAACCGGCGACTTGATCCTCGCGAAACTGAGCCCGGAAAAGTACGAGGAATTGGGACGATTCCACGTCCTGAAACCCACCGGGGAATGTTTCGGTCGCGAGGTCGCGTGGAGCCACCCCGCATTTGCCGAACGAAGCCTGTTTGCCCGCAATGATGAAGAATTGGTTTGTGTGTCATTGGCCGCGGAATAGTGTCAATTCAGTGAGGATTGGCGGAAAGTAGCCTTCACCGCGATCGAAACTTTTCACGGGGATGCGTGTTATATAGCTGAACCTCCATCGTTGAAGATTCACCCTATTCTGTGAGAGAAAAACGTGATGTTTGGCAAACAGTGGCATTGGTTGGCCTTGGGATTGATCGTATTGGGCAGCACCGGAATGCTCTGGGCTCAAGCCGCCGAGGATCAATCCAAGCTGAGCGACGCCGACCGGAAGGCCTTCCAGTCTGCGGCCGATTATTCACGCGAGAGCAGGGGAACCGCGGTCCTGGTGATGCGCGCAGGGGAAGTTATCTTCGAGGACTATGCCACGGGAGTCACCGCCACGACTCCGCATCTGTTGGCCAGCGGTACCAAGAGCTTTAGCGGAATCATGGCGCAATGTGCGGTGGAGGACGGTCTGTTCCAACTGGACGACAAAGTGTCGGACACGATTACCGAATGGAAATCCGACCCGCGAAAAAAGGAGATCACGATTCGACAACTGCTGACCCTGACCAGCGGGCTGGCGGGCGGTTCCATCGGTCGGGTCCCGACGTATGCCGATGCCATTCAAGGGACCGCCGTTGCAGACCCGGGCCGGCGATTTATCTACGGCCCGATTCCCTATCAATCGTTCGGCGAGCTCATGCGGCGCAAGTTGAGTCCCAAGTCGGAGACCGTCGAAGGCTACCTGAAACGCAAGATCCTCGATCCGATCGGTTTGAAGGTGGGGCTGTGGCGCAAAGGTCCCGACGGCAATCCACAACTCCCCTCGGGGTTGTCCCTCACACCGCGCGAATGGGCGAAGTTCGGCGAACTGATCCGGTTGAAGGGCAAGTGGGGCGACAAACAAGTGGTGTCGGCCGAGCATCTGGCGGAATGTTTTCAAGGGACGGCTGCGAATCCTGGCTATGGCCTGACTTTCTGGCTGAACAGAAAGGCGGCCGAAAAGTCTCCGGATCAGCCAGCGGAAGGCGAAAATGAAGGTCCGCAACCCAAACCCCTGGGAGGTAAAGTGGGTCCCGTCGATCTGGTCCTGGCCGCCGGGGCGCTGGGACAGCGCTGTTACGTGATCCCTTCGCTGGACTTGGTCGTCGTCCGACAGGGGTTCAGTCGCCGCAACGAATTTGAGGACCGCGAGTTCTTGTCTCGTCTACTCAGTTCGAGCAAGTACGCCAAACCCGAATGAGACCTGATGCGCTCGTAGCAGAACTCACCAAGAGTTCTGGCCGCGTTGGTGACATGCCCCGAGGTCTTGGCGACTTCGGCTACAAGCCCGTGCCGATGTCGCCAGACGTTTGGCTCATTGAGGGAGAAGTCGTTTGATGATGCACACGTTATGTTAAAAAGCGGGCACGCAACTGCGATCACTTGCGCAAGACTAGACAGGGGTAAGACAAAAGCTACAATTCGTCCGGTTGCGAATCCTGACACCCCACGTTGCGGTGTGGGAAAAAGAAAATGGATAACATAATCGCAACATTTTTTGATGATCATAGAAAAACTCATTGAGGAGTTTACAAGGTATAGGAGCGTTGATAGCGCTTTTGTTTTTGACAATATATTCAGCCGGTTGTGAAACGTTCGTCAGATAGGACCTCACAACAGGCTATCGAAATCGGTCGCGGCTGAGAGTGTCGACCTCAAAATCATAAGAGGTGTGTAATAGGCTTGATGCTATGCACAGGCTGTATTACCCAGACATTGCGTGTCATTCCGCCGGATTGCTGACCAAATGAGGATCGAAGAGTTCCCAGTTCAGGAACTCTTTTCCCACCTCCTCGAAGATTTATTGCGGGTCCCACCCCCGGGGCCATTTGACTCGCAATTGATCCCTTAATTCCCTGTAAGTTTCGCTCACGTTGTCAGTCGAGTACCAAGTTCGTTTTCGCTCATTTCGGAGTCTGTATGCGCTCATCGTGTCGTCGTACGAGAGGTTTTACTCTCATTGAACTGCTTGTGGTTATCGCCATTATCGCCGTGCTGATTGCCTTGTTGCTCCCAGCTGTCCAGCAGGCCCGCGAAGCGGCGCGTCGATCACAGTGCAAGAACAATCTCAAGCAATTGGGATTGGCCATGCACAATTACCACGACACCTACAACACGTTCGTTTTCGGTCAGGTCAATTGGAAAAGTTCGCCGAACGATAACCGCCTGTGCTGGTTCCAATCCGTGTTGCCCTACCTCGAGCAAACAGCACTGTTTAATCAGATCAATTTCAGCACGACCACCTACCAATCGTTTGTCACCACCAATGTCGCGATCATGACGGCCATCCCCGTCTTCATGTGCCCCACCGATCCGAATTCGGGTAAACGGCAGGTCGCTGCGAATGTCCGTGGTTTTTACTCGAATTACCTGCCAGTACATGGGTCCACGTTTTATTTTAACGCCGTGTCTGACCCGGCCCCCATCGCACCCCAGAATGGAATGTTCTATTTCCAATCGAAGACGCAGATGCGCGACGTCACCGATGGCTTGTCCAATACAGCCATGATGGGAGAAATCAACCTCACGTCGGAAGCGAATTACGATGCTCGCGGTCGAGTTTGGGAATCCTATGACGGAAATACCCAAGTCAGCACTTTGTACCCACCGAATTCCACGATTGGCGATTGGGTCGATCAAGGCTGCGTTGATGTACCGCGCACCCCTTGCCGTACCTCTGGGTCATACGAAATGTCGGTTCGCAGCAACCATGTCGGCGGTGCGCACATCATTCTCGGCGACGGTGGAGTCCGGTTCGTATCAGACAACATCAATACCCTGACCTTCAACTATTTGGGGGCGCGGAACGACGGCCAGGTCATGGGAGAATTTTAAACTCTGAAGTTTGCCTTTTCGCAGTCTGACGGCGGGGCGGGGACGAACCCTCCCCGCTGCTTTTCTTTCCATTAAATTCGTAAGGATCTCTATTCCATGCAGAATGCCTCGCGCATGTGGATCAAGTGTGGCCTCGCAGTGTTGACGACGATCGCCGCCGGGTGTGGCGGATCAGGCCAGCCGAATAATCATCGTGTCTCAGGCACCATCACATTCGATGGCCAACCTGTGGCCAGCGGTCAAATCATCCTGTTTCCCGTTGAAGCGGGTGGCACACCGGATGCCGCCAACATCAAGGATGGCAAGTATTCTTTGCTGGCACGAAAGGGAGAGAAACGAGTCCAGATTGAAGCGACTCGTGATGTTCCGGGTAAAATAATCACTCTGCCACCCCCACTGACCGGCACCAAGCCGGTGACCGAGATGTACATTCCCATCGTCTACAATTCGAAATCCAAGCTGACGGTGAAGGTGCCAGAAACTTCATCCAGCAGCAAATTTGATTTCAAATTGACCGCCGATGGCAGTGGAAGCTAGTGGCTTGACACGGTCAAATCTTCGGGTTGTAGCCACGCTCGCAAGAGCGTGGGCGGATCACAAATAACGACTGATTTCCCACGGTCTGGCGACTGTGGCAACCCGATAAGTAAGGCTTGGGGTTCCTCGTGATCGGTGCCCCCTCTTCGGAATCCGGCCCTGACGGGACCG
>JAQGHS010000195.1 GCA_028291605.1 Planctomycetaceae bacterium
GGTCGGACATCCATGACAGCCTCCGCCACAAGATCCGTCATCCGAGACGATCATGCCGCGCCAAACGCGGAGCGCGACTCGCCATCCCGCTAGCAGCACGCAGGCGATCACAATCCAGAATTGCCAATCGAATGACATAGCCAGCAACCGTTAGATTTAAGAACGCGGCCAATCCGATGGTGAGGGATCCAGAGGGTACCCTGCCGAACCACTTAGTCTAACGGATATCGAAAGACTAAGAGCTCCGAGTCGGGTACTCCTCGTCGCGGTCCCGACTCAGAGAGTCAGGCTACAGGCTCGGCGAGCCTCGCCCTTAATTCTACGCCCACCGGCTACCAATCTGGTAGACGAGTAGCGCCGCCACATAGGCCAACCCCGTCATATACACGAACGTAAACAGGGCCCAACCCCAACTATTGGTTTCCCGTTTGATCACGAGCAGGGTCGACGCACACTGAGCACACAGCGCGAAAAAGACCATGATCGAAATGGCAACCGGCAGTGTGAAAACTGGCCGACCGTCGGGCCATTTTGAGTTCTTCAGCGTGTTCTGCAGGTCCGGATTGCTCTCGTCGACATCGCCTCCGAGGCTGTAAATCGTGCCCATCGTCGCCACGATGACTTCACGGGCCGGGAAGGACGCGATGACTCCAATCCCGATCTTCCAGTCCCAACCGAGCGGTTTCACAGCCGGTTCAATCGCGTGCCCCAGTCGCCCCAGCAGGCTGGTTTCGAGCAGTGCACCGGTGAGCTCGTTTTGTTTTTCGGAGAGCGTCGCCAGCTTGTCTGCGGGTGGTTCGGGTTGTTTTTCTAAACCTTCAATTTGCGCCTGCAACCGATCGGACTCCTGGTGGTTGCCGGGGAAATATCCCGCCGCCCAGATCAGGATGCTCATCGCCAGGATCAACGTTCCGGCACGCGTCACGAATGAGTAGGCGCTGTCATAAACACGCCGCAGAACGATCCACGCCGACGGCCATTTGTAGCTGGGCAACTCCATGACGAACGGCGGCGTCTCACCACGGAACAACGTCTTTTTGAGGATCCACGCGACCGGAATCGCGACGAATGCTCCGAAGAACGTCATGAAAAACAGGGTAAGGCCCTTCAAACTGACCAGGCCGCCGAGCCAACTGATGTCGGGGACGAACGTCTCGGTCATCAGGACATAGACCGGCAAACGGGCTGAGCAGCTCATCAACGGCGCAATCAGAATCGTGACCATGCGATCGCGACGATTCTCAATGACACGTGCCGCCATGACCCCGGGAATCGCACAGGCGAAACTCGACATCAGCGGCACGAACGACTTGCCGCTGAGACCCACCTTCGTCATCAGCTTGTCCATCAGGAACGCGGCCCGGGCCATGTACCCGCAATCTTCCAGCAGCGCGATGAACAAGAACAGAAAGACAATCTGCGGCAGAAAGACCAGCACTCCGCCGACTCCGGCAATGATGCCATCGTTGATCAGACTGCGTAGCGGGCCAGGGCCGATCATTGAGGCCACCTGGCTCGACAGCCAGCCTTGTCCCTCTTCCAACAGGCCTTGCAGCGGGGGCGAGAGAGTGTGGAGACTCAGGAAGACCACCAGCATGATGAAGAAGAACGAGATCAACCCGACCACGCGATGGGTCAACCACTGATCGACCCGGTCGCTGAACGTGACGGCGCGGGTTGCGGGCTGAGTCACCAGGCCCTTCAGCGTCTCTCTGGCCCACGCGTAACGCGTCCGGGCTTCGATCATCGGCACCTTGCAGCCAGCCGCCGCGAGTCGTTCGCGAGCGTGCTGCAGGTATTGAAACAATTCATGCGAGTGCTGGCCACCATAGTGTGATTCCAGCCAGCCACCGACATCCAGCAGCAGTCGTTCCAGCAAATACGGCGCGACATTGGGATGGCCCCAGCCACTCAGCTTGTCTGCCAGCGATTGAGATTCAGTCACAAAAACAGTTGGGAAGAACGACGCCACCGCGCGCGGGCCCGCCGCGACGGCTCGCTGCACGGCCGCTTGAATATCAGAAACCCCGGTCTTTTTGTGGGCCGAACAGGTGACAACGGGAATCCCCAGGCGTGCTTCCAGGCCGGCCGCGTCGATTTTCTGTCCGCGTTCTTCGGCGACGTCCCACATATTCATGACGAGGACCGTGGGCAGCCCAATATCCAGCACTTGGCTGAACAGATAGAAATTCCGTTCGAGGTTGGACGCGTCGACGATGCAGACGACCGCATCCGGGTTCCCCACATCGGCTTGCGTTCCCAGCAGCACATTGACCGATACCATCTCATCCAGCGAGCGTGGCGCCAAACTATACGTACCGGGCAGGTCGATCAATTCGACGGTGGAAGTGCCCCATTGGACTCGTCCGATCTTCTTTTCGACGGTCACACCGGGGAAATTTCCGACACGCGACTGCAGGCCCGAGAGCGCATTGAACAGCGTGCTTTTGCCCGTGTTGGGATTGCCAATCAGAGCGACTTTCAACACGTCAGGCATGGAAACTCAACGTCCCGGGCAAGCAGTAGAGGGGAATAATCTGGATGGGAATCAGGCAGGTCCCGGCGATTGAATCAA
>JAQGHS010000227.1 GCA_028291605.1 Planctomycetaceae bacterium
GTGTCTTCTTCCTGACCGCGGCCGATTGGGTTCCCGAACAGTCGCGAACCTTCCATCTGAAATCACAGGAGGAAGGCAACCAGACATCGTGGCCGGTAATTCTGCACGTCAAAAAGCCGGTTGAGGTCAAACAGCCGCTGGCCAACGTCTCGAAATGAAAAAGAGGATTGGGAACACTAATCTACGCTAATCTACACTGATCAAAGACGATTCAAGGCGGCGATCCACTCAGATCGCCGCCTTAAATTCTTTTCGTTCTTAATTCGCGTTGATTAGCGTAGATCAGTGTTCCAAAAAAACTCTTCCCGAGGATCGCAGCGTAACAGCATACCGTTGAAGCACCCGACTCAGAGAGTCAGGCTACAAAAAGACGCAACCCGGCACTGCGCGCAGTACCGGGTTGCGTAAATTGATTCAGCATTCGCTGGAATTAGTCGGCGGCTTCCTGTTCTCCTGCTTCTCCATCTTTGAGGGCCATTTCGTCGAGAATGACGGGGTGCCACTCATCGTCACGTTCCTCGCCGGGGACGTAGTTCACCCGAGCCCAAGTGCGTAGGCGCATCTCCTCGATGAAGTCCAATTCGGTTTCGGCAACTTCCAACAAAATCGTAGAACTTTCCATCTCAGTGGCCTTTTCGGAAAACAGTCGCTTGTTAAAGACCTCGACAGCGGACCCTGGTCGGTCACCAGAACTGCCGGTACTTTATCACAATGTTTTCGACATTCGCAAACAAAATTTCGAGAAAATCGTGATCCCGGAGCAGTTAAACGCAACAGGATTCACCGATGCGTCTGTGCCATCCGGCTTTCGGTCTGCGCAACTTACTGAACGCAACCTGCGTTCCAAACCCTATTGAAAAACGATAAAGATCAACTGGCCGCCATTCTGTCTTCAATACGTTTCCCTAAACCCTTACATTGAATCCAGTTGCGATAGTGCTTCAGCAACCTCGGCCACATGTCCCGCCACTTTCACATTCGGCCAGATCGCAGCGATTTTACCCTGCTTATTGATCAGGAACGTCGCCCTTTGAATCCCCATGTACTTCTTACCGTAGTTCGATTTTTCGACCCAGACACCATATTTGTCTGCGACGGCATGATCGGTATCGGCGAGCAGCGTGAAGGGGAGCGTAAATTTCTCAACAAATTTCTGGTGCGACGCCACGTCATCCGTGCTGATACCCAGCACGACGGTATCGGCCTGCTGGAACTGAGCCAGCCCATCACGAAAGTCGCAGGCTTCGGTCGTGCAGCCCGGAGTATTGTCGCGCGGATAGAAATAGAGCACGACATTCTGCTTGGACTTGAACTGACTGAGCTTGATCTGACCGGCAGGGAAGGCGGGCAGATCGAATGCGGGGGCACGGTCCCCGACCTTTAATGGTGTAAGTTCGCCCACGTTTGAGATCCTCGATGAGAAGGGAAGTTCGTCTGCCTTGATTTTACATCTTCGTGAACCCAACAACCATCAGCCGCTGGACGCGGACGCTAGCAGCGTCCGCCACGTGGCCGACGCTGCCAGCGTCGACGTTTTCCCGCATCTTACTTCCAATTCATCCACATCCCCAGTTCGAGGGCGCACATGGGATTTGGTTCTCGCCTAAGCGACAGCTATTGAGTAGGTTGTGGCGACTCCAGCGGCCTGAATGCGCCAAAACCACTGGTATTTGAGGGACGGACTGGTTGCGAGACTCGTACCGCTGAGGGGTAAGATGGCTCCTGGAATATGGTCGCTGAAGAACTGCGCAGCGAGAACGGTTTCACCGCCTTGGCGACTCGGGGATTGTTCGTTCCAAATTGCGGACGGCTGGCTGAAGGGATCAAAGAAGTCAAAGAAGTCAGTAACAATTTAGCCGAATGAAGTCAGAGCAACTTCCACTGAAATGGGCTTGTTAGTCTTCGTGGCCTTTGTGATCTTCTGTTCTAATTTCAATTCGTTTTGAACAGAAGATCACGAAGGACACGAAGAAATGCGAAGAACAGGGAAAATATAATTTGACGCTCGTCATTCGGCCATAGCGTCAAAGAAGTCGAAGGGATCGAAGAGGCCAAAGAGATCGATGGCGGATTGGCGCTCTGAACGATCGGCCGACGATTTTTGGCGACCGGGTTAAAGGGATCAAAGAAGTCAAAGAAGTCGAAGGGATCAAAGAGGCCAAAGAGATCGATGGCGGAGCGGCGATCTGGACGATTGACCGGCGGTTTCTGACGACCGAGTTAATGGGATCAAAGAAGTCAAAGAGTTCAAAGAAGTCGCGCCGTAACAATCCAAATCCGGCTCCCGTGGCAGACGCTGCCAGCGTCTGTGGTCGCGGACGCTAGCAGCGTCCGCCACGGGGCCGACACCGCCCTCCGGGCGAACTGCGCACTTCGAATCCTGCTGGATCGAGCTTGTCGCGACATCACTCTCGAGCGCACAATGTTCAGTACGCACTTCTTTTCGTGGTGATTCCACCGCCTGATCTCGCGGAGCGTCCGATGTCATCCCTCTTATTGATCATCGCCTGCATGGCGAGTGGTTTCGGCGCCGCGCCAGTCGCTGACTCTCCCGGATGGCCGCAATGGCGAGGTCCCGCGCATAATGGGATTTCCGCTGAGACGGGCATCGCGAACAGTTGGCCTGCTGAAGGTCCACCCGTACTGTGGGTAAAGGAGATCGGGCAGGGCTATTCGGGCTTTATTGCGGTCGGCGACAAGGTCTACACGCAAACGCAGACTCTCTACGAACAAGCCGTCATCTGCCTCGAAGCAAAAACTGGCCGCACAGTCTGGTCGTATCGTTACGGCTGGCCCTACGACGGGGGCGGGCTTTATCCGGGACCCCGGGCGACTCCTGCGTGGTATCAGAACCGCATCTACTTTGCCGCGCCCGATGGAACGGTGGGTTGCTTGAACGCAGATGATGGAAAGCTGGTCTGGTCCAAAAACCCCAAGCAGCAATACCACGGCCAGGGGACGGACTTTGGATGTGCGTGTTCGCCGCTGGTCGTGGAGGGCAAGCTGATTGTGCCCGTTGGTGGCAGGACAGCGAGCGTCGTCGCTCTCAACGCCGAGAACGGCGAAGCGGTCTGGGCTTCAGGCGAAGCCCCTGCAAGTTATTGCACCCCGGTCCCCATCACATTTGGGGGCCGCACGCACGTGGTCACGTTGCTCGAAAACTCGCTCGCCGCATTTGATTTACAGAGCGGCAAACGCCTGTGGAACCTGGAGTTTTCCCAAGGCTACGATGAACACGCTGCCGCGCCCCTCTATCAAGAACCGCATCTGATGATTGCCGGACCCTTCCGTAGCGGGGCCAAGCTGTTTCGCATCACCGCTCCAGCGGCAGACCAACCGGCCACTGCCGAACATACCGTCAAACCGGTTTGGGAGAATCTCAAATTCTCCAACGATGTCGCCTCCAGCGTGCTGCTGGATGGCTGCGTTTATGGATTCGATTTGAAAGATGCCCAATCACGGCTCAACCGGCCGTCGCGGGGCGAATTTCGCTGTCTCGATTTTGCCACGGGCAAGGTCAAATGGTCGACCACCAAAGTGGGCCAGGCCAATATCATCGTAGCGGACGGCAAGCTGATTCTATTTAACGACAACGGTGAGCTGATCCTGGCCCGAGCGGACCCCGAGCAATACACGGAACTCGCTCGGACCACGGTCTTTCGAGATGAGATCTGCTGGACTCCCGCCGCGTTGCACAACGGTCGTTTGTTCCTGAGAACCCAAAGCCGCGCAGTCTGCCTGTATCTCGGCGACAAGCCCCTCACGATTGAGGAATCCAAGCCGACACAGTCCACGAACTCCGTGGCCAAATTGAGATCGACACGTTTCATCAACAGCAACCGACTGCTGGGCGGAGAGCGCGAGTATCCCGCGACGACTCCGGAATGGGATGAATTCTGGCTGTGGTACAAGTGGTCGCTGGGTGCGGTGGTAATTGGGACACTCGCTGGTCTGCTTGTTGCCGCCGCAGGCGGATGCGCGTCGTGGGCGGTCGGAAAAATGCGTCCACGCAACCAAACCACTCCAGTCGGCAGTGCCTCATTCCGCTGGGGATTTGTCTGGCGAGTCTCGTTCTGGCTGACAGTTCTGCTATGCGGAATCTGCGGCAGCGCCATCCTCAATCCCGGGCGTGAGCACTATTTGTTCTCGTGGCCGCTGGCGTTATGGTCGGTGTTTCAGATCACGTTAAACATCATCAGTTGGAGCGAGCGGCAGCCTGATCCGCGACAAGCTCGCTGGTGGTCGCGCGGGGCAGGGCTGGGGTTGCTGGCGGCTTCCGCATTTTACTTTCATGTCTGCCGCAGCCTGGGAATGTCGATCGAATGGGCGTACTTGATTGGATTTCTGCCCGCATTTCCGGTTGCGGCGTTGTGTTCGCGGGTCCTGTCGAGCAACCATCGCTATGTGTCGATTGCCGATCCGGTGCTGGCCGCGGTGTCATTCACGTCCTATTTCTGGGCTTGCGCGTGGTTCATGAAATGGTGGTTAGTGGTGGGAAGCTAACAACCATCCGACTTACGCCAGGACGCTCGCCAAGAAGAGACGATTACGTCGAATACAAGAACCAACCGGCCACGGTGCAGACCGCGAGAGTCTTAAAGAGATTCCAATGGAGCCTGAAGGTCATGACGCACGCAGCGAGCGTAATTCCCAAGGCCGCCACATTCAGCGATGACCAAACGGGGGAGAGCACGTGGAGCGGTCCGAAGGAGACTTCGACACTTGTGCGAAACAGCGTCTTCAGCGCCAGCCACACGGCGAGGTTCAATACGACCCCGACGACAGCGGCGGTGATGCTCGACAGGGCGGTCGAGAGTGACTTGTTGTTCCGCAGCGATTCGATGTACGGTGCTCCGGCGAAGATATACATAAAACAGGGGACAAAGGTGACCCAGGTCGTGATCAATGAAGCGAGGATGCCGCCCCACATCGGAGTCAGCGGTGCAGGGTGGCGATAGGCGCCCAGGAACCCGACAAACTGCACCACCATGATCAACGGACCGGGAGTCGTCTCCGCCAGTCCAAGACCATCGAGCATCTCGGGTGCACTCAACCAACCAAACACTTCGACGGCCTGCTGGGCCACGTACGCCAGGACGGAATAGGCGCCGCCGAAGGTGACTACGGCCATCTTGCTGAAGAAGATCCCTTCCTGGAAGTAGACGCTCTCGGCACCGAACACACGCCAGCAGAGGAGGACCGGCGTCAACCACAGGACTAGGCAGAACACCATGACGCGTAAGGCGCGCAAGGCAGACGGCCGGTAATACGGATCGGTGACATTTCGATCGGCCGGCGGTATCACCGTCGAGTCGGTCGCCGATTTTGTCTGTGGTTTCAGGACGAAGAAATAATGTTCGCTATAGCGTCCGCCAATCCAGCCAATCAAACCGGCGGCGATGATCACCAGCGGGAAGGGGATGTGAAAGAAGAACATGGCGCCGAAGGCCAAGGCGGCCAGCAGCACCATCATGCGATTCTTGAGTGCCTTCTTGCTGATTCTCAGCACGGCCTCAATCACAATCGCAATGATGGCGGCCTTCAAGCCAAAGAAAACCGATTGCAGCAGCGTCGTCTGCTGATAGGAGACGTAGAGGATACTCAAGCCCAAAATCGACAGGCAGCCGGGCAACACAAACAAAATGCCGGCAGTCAATCCTCCTTTCACCCGATGCAGTAACCAGCCGATATACACCGCCAGTTGCTGAGCTTCTGGGCCGGGTAGCAACATGCAGTAGTTCAACGCGTGCAAAAAACGCTGCTCGCTGATCCAGCGTTTCTCATCGACCAGGATGCGGTGCATCACCGCAATCTGTGCCGTGGGACCGCCAAAGCTCAGCGCGGCGATTCGCAGCCAGACGGAGAATGCTTCCCAGTAGGTGACGTGGAGTTCTGGAGTCGCGACAGCGGGAACAAGAGGAGCAGACTCACTGGAAATCGGAGGCATAAACTTAGTTGTTCTCTTTCGGATCGATCTCGGCAGTGGAAATCTTCTGAGGTTCTTGCTGAACTCGCTTCCTCAGCCAGCCAGGCAGTTTATAAGCGATCCAGATAAAACCAAGGATCAGAAACACCAGCATCCCGGTTCGCAGGAGCTTGAGCCAATTAAGTCGTGGTAGGTCCTCCGCCCAGAAGTCACGCACCGTTGTACGCAGGTCGGGTTGATTTGCTGCCATCACCGCGTCGGCCCATTGCTTCGAACTGTGTCGCGTCCATTCGAGATCGCCGTCGTCACCAGAAACATGTAAGAACAGGACTTTGCTTTTGATGCAAATCACCGTGAGAGTCGCTGGCCTCGTGAAGGAAAACGACTCCCCAAATTTGTCCTTCCGCAGATAGCCGAGATTCATCGAATAGGAAAAACCGCGGTCAGATTCGTGATGTATCGGGAATAGCTTGATTGACGAAGCCCGTGGATCGAGGTCCCGGTTACTCAATTCCTGATTCACTTTTTCTACTATTTTCTCCAAGGTGTGATTATTAGGCATTGCCGCTTCGGCTCTAATGGTTTGTTTTATCTTCTGGAACTCCGACCAGGACGTCAGCGCACCAATCAGGGGTTTGGGAACTTCCACCGCAAATACTCTCGTAATTTCGGTGCCTTCTTGGTCCTGGACGAAATCCGCGTCTTTCTGCGAGACGAATGCGGCAAACCGCTGATACTGCGGGGACTCCATTTCCTTCAAGAGCTGCGCCAGCAACTTCATCTCTGACGTGGCCTCGATGAAACCACGCGGTGCGGGAATCTCAAATTGAACGTCAGCAACAAAAATCGGATCGGCCGAGGCCAGCGCGGGCGCGGAGGCGAGCAACATGACAATGAGCGTCAGTCTCCAATGTTGTTGCCGCATTTTTATGACGAACTTTAATGATGTTGAAGTCGTTGATCGCTCTGCG
>JAQGHS010000286.1 GCA_028291605.1 Planctomycetaceae bacterium
CTGTCTGGTTGTTCTGCCTTCCCGGGAATCACGCGATGGCCTGTATGTCTGCGACGTGCTCTTGAATGAACGCCACGATCTCATCGCGGCTCCGGGCCACAAACACTGCGTCAACTCCGACTGTTAGCAGCGAATATCCGAAAGTTAAAGCAGCCGCCGCGATAGGCTCGCCGAATGCCCCCGTCCACAATCCGATGCCCCCGGTTGCGAGTATCAAAATCCCATATGAGTCCGTCACTCGCCTTCGGACCATGAGCGGGCGAACGCACTGCTCCCAAACTAAGCGGCGCTGAGGCGCTGTGAGCATTTTCCAATCGGGAATTCGTAAGAGCAACCAATCGATGAGCACTGCTTCTACACCTCATTATTGGGACGTTCGGTCGCCAAAGTTTTCTAGTATCTGCAGGATAAGCTCGCAGCCAAATGCCAATGTGTCAGTTCGTAACTAACGACAACTCAATCTTTCGTGCGGCCAATTCCACTTTCTCGATGCGAACCCGAACTTGGTCCCCCGAATCTAAGGAATCGCCCCCTGCATCTCGGGGCAGCAGGCCAGCGACATCCGGCGTTATACCGATGATACAGCCATATTCCAGTTTGCGTTCCACCGTCCCGACGAATTCTGTTCCCACCGCGAACAAGGCTGGATCGTACCATGGGTCAAGCTCTGGATGCAGGGCCCGGACAGATGCGCCGAACGGTCTCCCCTCGAAAGTACTGAGAATTTTGACCTGCAAGGTTTGTCCCACAGAGAGGGCCTCACCGGGATGCCTGATCCTCGACCAGGAAACTTCAGGAATCGTGACTAATCCGGTACGTCCTTCAACTTCGATCCACGCCCCGTATGGTTCGAGGCGAGTCACGACACCATCGACAATCATCCCCACGCTCAAAAGCTCCATTCGACGATCGACCTCCATGCGTCTGATTCTACCCTAATTACGTTGAGACCTCCTAAACCCAACGGACACGCCAATCAACGCTACAAAAACGCAACCGTACAGGTCGAGACCACAGCACCTCGTTCTCGCACCCGGCTCGATGATATTGGCGAACAGACCGTAGCTTTTGCCCCCGCAGGCATGGTACAACATGCCTGCGGAGATGCGTCGCGTTAATTATTCAATTCACTATAGACATGACGTCAGCAATATTCGCACGTTCCACTATGTGCCGCCTCTGCACGCTTGCGTTGGATGAACCGTTTTCATTTCAGTTCTACCATAATCGAGGATTCTATGTTGCGGCGAAACTCGTCTGCCCCGGCGTTGCGAGCTCGCTCCTCTGGACCGGTCTCTCTCACGCATCGCCGCCCCGGCTTTACGTTGATTGAGCTGCTGGTGGTGATTGCCATTATCGCGGTGTTGATCGCCTTGCTGTTGCCAGCCGTGCAACAAGCTCGCTCGGCCGCCCGGCGGACTCAGTGCAAGAACAACCTGAAACAGCTGGGACTGGCCGCTCACAACATTCACGACACGTATAAGTATCTCCCACCCCTCGTCGCCCCTGCATCAGGGAGTCTGACAACTATTTCGCCCCCGTACACAGGAGCGACAGGTTATACCGTGTTCGACTGGCTGCTCCCGTATGTCGAACAGCAAAGCCTGTATAACGCGGCCAATCTGAATGTGAATACGGTCGTCGGTGGCCAACTGGTCTATCGAAATGTGATTGTTTCCTATCTCTGTCCTTCCGACGCCAGTTCCCCGGGCAACATTGGCGCGACCACCAATGGCGGTGCCAATCTCTGGGCCACGAGCAATTATGCCGCCAACTATATGGCGTTCGGTGACCCTTCGAAGGCCACGGACGTCGAATGCCTGGAAGGGAAGAACAGCCTGACCAAATTCGTCGACGGTACCTCCAACATGGTGCTGTTTGCCGAGCGTTACGGCACCTGCGGAACGAGTGGCGTGGCCAATTCCGCCTCGACCTACGGCAATCTGTGGTCTGATTCCAACTCCGTGTGGCGTCCCGTGTTTTGCCTCAATAACTATTCGCAGGTCTCAACGCCGGGCACCTACTCACCGTGCCTGACGTTCCAGGTTCAACCGAACTGGGTCTCGACCTGTGAGTCGCGCCGGGCTCAGTCGCCCCATGAGCAAGGCATGAATATCTGCCTGGGGGACGGTAGCGTCCGGTTTGTGAGTGGCAACATCGATTCGACCGTTTGGGCCAACGTTTGCGATCCGCGCGACGGGGCCGTGGTCGGCGAGTGGTAGTACTTCCTCAACTTGAATCTTGTCGAAAGCGAATTGCATTGATGTTGCGGGCATTCATGAGTCACGTATGTTTTGGCGCTGTCAGATTGTCCCCCATTGCCGTGGCCATGTTGCTCAGCGCGGTGAGTCTGTCTGGAGCGGGCTGTGCGGCAAAAAAACCTTCCGCACCGCCGCCGAAGACTTTTCCCGTCACTGGCAAAGTGGTGACGAAAGACGGAAAACCGGTCGCGGGGGGCATGGTCGAATTTCAGTCAAAGACTAACAATCAACTCTCCGTGACGTCTGAGATTAAACCCGACGGAACATTTTCGCTGATTTCGCGCAGAGACGGTGAACAATTCCCCGGAGCGACTGAGGGAGATTATCAAGTGACCCTGTTCCCCCCGATGTCGGCCTCGCAGACTGAGTCTCCCAAAACTCTGCCGGAGACGTTCAAGGTTGAGCCAAAAGAAAACGCCATCACCTTGACGGTCCCCGGTTCCAAGCCTTGAAGCAGCGAAAGCGCAGGGTGGACTCGCGTCGGCTGAATCAGACCGCATGAATGTCATCGCCCGCATCTCGAACCTTCGTCAACGGAGCGTGTCTGACATGAGCGTGGAAGAAATCAGCCTGGACTTGAACCGGAAAGAGCCACCCGATGAATTCGATGTGATTCTGGCAAAAGTGAAGAAATTTGCGGCCGTGGCCGGGGTGATCGGCGGGGCCTTCGGGCTGTGTTTTTCCATAGCCGCCTGGTTACTCACCGATAAACCACTTTCGCGCGGCCATTTTGCCATGCCGTTTATCTGCGGATTCGGACTCAGCGCAATGGTCACGGGAGTCGCGTTGCTGCTTGCCCCCGAGAGTTTCTTTAATAGCGAAACGGGACGAGAATATATGCAAGCCATCGGCACACGCAACGTCAGAAGCGCGAAGATTGCGATCACGGTCGCTCTCTTGCTGGGGTGCGTGGCGGCGTTTGTCCTGGCATTAGGGGCATTGCAGATCGCCGGTATCATTGCGTAGTCGGCACCACCACACTGACCAGAGTGTGGACGGCTTACGATTTAGTGTTCCTATTTTCAAGTGCGGTTTCGAATGCGATTAATTTGGCAACTGTTGCATCGAACCGGGAAGCAATCATGGGGCATGTGGTTCTGATTGGCGACTCGATACTGGATAACGCCTCCTACGTCCCCGGCGGATCGCCGGTTGTGGATCAACTCCGCTCACGCCTGCGCGACTGGCGCGTGACTCTTCTCGCACGCGACGGTGCCGTTTCGAATGGAGTCCACCGGCAGTTGTTGCAGATGCCGACTGATGCCACGCACCTTGTCATCAGTGCCAGTGGGAACGACGCTCTGCAATGCTCGCCGATTCTCAATTCGCCTGTGCCTGATCCCAGGGACATGCTGGCCGAATTGGTCTCCGCTCAAAACGACTTCCGCGACGACTACCGCGAGATGTTGCGTGCCATTCGAGCAACCCGACTGCCGGCGGTTGCCTGTACCATCTACGATGCCATACCTGGCTTACATCCCATCGAGCGCATGGCCTTGTCGATATTCAACGATACCATCCTGCGTGAATTATTCGCCGTCAACATGCCGGTCCTCGATCTGCGGTTTGTCTGCAACGAATCTCGCGACTATTCTTCGCTGTCTCCGATCGAGCCATCCGAGATCGGCGGTTTGAAAATTGTTCGCCGTCTGCAGAAGATACTCTTGGACCATGATTTCTCTCGACCGGAAACTGTCGTGTATGTTTAGATGATCGGAAACTCCCGCTCCAGCAGATTGATTTGCGATCAATTATTGATTCAATCAGCCTGGCGTTCCACGTTGGGGTGGTGTCGACTCATTCGCCTAAAACTTGAGGAATCCCTATGGCTGCTCTGAATCGCACCAAAGACAACCCCTGGCAGCTGAAGACTCCGCCAGGGACGTCTGAGTACACCATGCACACTGACGAAAAGGATGGCCAGAAGATCCTGGTGTGTACGGTCGGCAAGACGGTTCTGCACTACGATGCCCGCTGCATTGATGATCTGCACAAGATGCTCAAAGCGGCGGGAGACTGGGTGGAACTTGGCGGCGCTGATGAACAGAAACCCGCCAAGGAGGGAACCGTTGAAGCGTGGGGCCGAGCTGCCACCAATCCCGTCGGAGGCTGGTATGGTCTGAAAAAGGGCTTGCGGGGACGCTTCGGTGTGTACGTCCCACCATTAATGGAAGCACTGGGCCTCTGCGAGCTCGAGCACAATCCCAAGTGTAATCGTATCCGTACCAAGTAGTGCGGAGCGGGATATTCAGCGGAGGGGCAAAAATGGAGCTCGCGGAAGCGAAAGACCGGCTTAGGGCAATCGAAGGTGCACTCAACGATGCGCCGTTCGTTGAATTTCACGCCTTCGAGCGGGATGGCCGAACACTTCATGTGGCTGTAACTGATCGACTGCGAAAGGCCGCTCGGAAACAAGGCGTGTGGCGATCTCGCGAGATGCTGGCCACACTCAAGAACGCCGCCTACGGGTTTGATGAGCGGCAGGCGCGTGCCGTCAGCGGACGCGATGGAATATTTGTGATCGACCGGGACTTCCGGCCGCCCAATGAAATGATGCGCAAGCTGTTCGATCAGTTTCTGGATAAGCCTGACAGTGGCGCCGTTGAGTTGGCCACGGCAATCGGGGTTCCGCTGACTGACTTGCGGCCAGTCCGTCTGGTGTCGCATCATCTGCGTCTGCTAGGCGTTTTGACTCGCCGTGAAGATGCCGACTGGCTGGTCCTCGTCGATTGTGATCGGTCGGAGTGACACATCATATGCCGGAAACATCCAGCGAGATTCTCCAATCCTTCCTTGCCAATCCCCGGGAACCGACGTGGTCTTCCTTCGCGATGGATCGTCTGTTTTCTCATCTTGAAGGGGATACACCGAACACTCTGAACCTGGTTCTGCGGCTCATTGACGATCGATTTAGCTCCGAAAGTCAACCCCTTACCGATTCGCAAGCGAACTTCATCCGAGATGTGACCGTCAGAAATTATTTTAAGGGCGTGTTGCCAATCACGGCGAATGAGCTGTGCTGGCTGTTCAATCGTTTTGATGTAAATCCAACGCCCCAACGTGCATTAATGATTGTGTTACTGATTTCTCGCGACGAATTGACGGTCGAATTAGCAAACACAATAAAAGCGGTCCTGTCAGGAACTCGAGGAGAACTCTGGGTGTACGGCCAGTGAACTTCGCGTACAATCTGCAGTGCACCTTGCGATCGTCGTACCTGGCCCATTTGCGAACATCCGTCCCAAGTCGTTGGAACATCTGGCCGCTTCTTCGGATTCATAACATGACTGAATCACCCTCGAATCAACTGACCGATCGTGAACGGATTGCTCGGCTGGAAAGATTGGTCTTCTGGCATAACATCGGCTGGGCCATTCTGCTGACCCTGCTGGTAGCATATCTGATTCCACCAATCGGCGGGATGATTGGTCTGGTGCTGTATGTGTCTCTGATTGTGGGGTGTGTCCTGGTATTTATCAGTTCGGTGATCACTCTGCTGGACCGCTTTTTCCCCAATACGCATCCCAAGGAATGAAATCTTCAACCAGCTAGCGTTTAGGCTTTAAACCCCGAACAGTGCTCCTACTCCAACAAGAAGTCACCATGATGAAGACGACTTTCCGTTCGACCTGGTTTTTGCTTTTGGCTGCCGGCTTGATTGTGACCACAGCCGCTTCGGACCAAGGCCTTCTCGCCAGGTCAGACATCAGCCCCGGCGGCGCTATTTCTGACGACTCGGTCGATGCGCAGGCGAAATTGGTGCGGATTTCCGGTGACATTGATGGCAGCGGGCGAATTGTCTGCGCACGCGACAAGCTTACTTACGTGCACATGCATTGGGGCCGGCCCAACCGCATGATGTTTGACGGCGAGGCGTGGACCAATCCGGACCTGACACCTCCGGCCTGGAGCGACTACAGCCATCGATTGGATTTGACCAAAGCCTGGATCGTCAAACGGGTCGGACGAGATACCATCGCTCTGGAAAACACGCCAGACGGCTTCAATCTCTATCTGAATGACTCGCCCAACGGGTCACAAGTTTACGAAGTGACCATCGATATCCCACGCCGGCGGTGATCTGGTGCATGGCCCGAAAGTCGTCCCGGTACCGCAGAGCGAGGTGACCTGGTAACTCTGCAACGGAGATTAGCCCAGCCCCGTACCCTCACGGGGCGTCGCGTGTGGTTTCACGAGTTCTGACACTGGCCGCTCCTCGACCGCCGCATCTCCGTTGGCCGCGCTCTCGAAGAGTTCTGGGGAACGCCGCAAGCTTCCCAAGAAGAGTCGATACGCGTGACCCGGCGCGAGGTCTCAATGCCCAACAGGCTTCCCAATTCCACGACGAATTCAACCTGTACTTGAACTTTTCCAATCGGCAACCGACGATAGCAGTCATTCTCGTGCCAATGTGTGATGGATGCCGATGCAAACCAGGGTTGGTCCGCTTCGCCTCAATCATGACTCGGGACATGCCCTATCCAGGGATCCGTCATCAATCAGGTGGAAGCCAGGGGTTTCACCGAAGACGAAAAAGGAAATCTCATGAGTGTCAAGACAAGGTGGATACTGGGGCTCGTTGGCCTGTTGTTGGTTCCCTGCGTGGGAGTTTTGACGGCGGAAGACGAAAAACCCAAGAAGCCGGCGACTGCCGTCAAAGAAAAGCCGGCTAAGCCGGAAACAAAAACTGAAGCCAAGCCTGCGAAACCAGAAGCGAAGCCCGCGAAAGCAGCCGACGACAAGAAAGAAGGCGACGACGAGAAGCCCAAGGCCAAAAAAGATCCGTTCGCCATTCCGGATGATGCCAAACCGGATGAGTTGATGGTCTTTCTGGAAACGCTGACCGAAAAAATCGAGACGATTCGGACGCAGGAAGGTCGTATTGCGTTTATCACGAAGCTGATCCCCGTCATGCTGGAAGTGACGGACAAGATTCTCGCCAGTAAAGATGCGGATGAGGAGCTTGCGTTGAAGGCTCTCGCGATGCATTTTGAAGCGCTCTCAGTGAAGGGGCAGTTAGGGGACGAGAGTGCCGCCAAGTTGGAACTGGACTTGGCTAAGAAGTACAGCACCGATGAGCGCAAACCTCTGGCGACGATAGCGAAGGAAAAGTTACTGTTCGCGAATTTAAAGAATATCAAGAACTTGAAGGAGGACGAACAGAACAAGTTGCTGGCGGACGCGGTGACCCTCGTCAAAGGCAACGGCAAGTTGACGCAAAAGACAATGAAGGCTGCCATGATGATCGGCAACCTGCTCGAAGAAGGGGGCAGCGAACTTCTGGCGGCCAAGGCCTATGACCAGTTCGCGGAGATGTTCGCGCATGCGGGAGACGAGAGGTTTGAGGCCGTTGCCAAGAAGCTGACCGGTATGGCCAACCGACTCCGACTGATCGGCAATCCGATTGCCATTGACGGGGACATGGTTGACGGTAAACCGTTTGATTGGAAGGCGTATAAGGGCAAAGTCGTGCTGGTCGACTTCTGGGCCACCTGGTGCGGTCCGTGCATTCACGAACTGCCGAACGTCAAAACCAACTACGCCGCTTATCATTCCAAGGGCTTTGAAGTGGTTGGTATCAGCCTGGATGATGATAAGGAAAGACTTGAGAAATTCATTTCGAAGAATCACGTTGCCTGGACGAATCTGTTCAGCGCCGACGAGAATGCTACTGGCTGGGAGCATCCCATGGCCAACAAGTACGGGGTGACCGGAATCCCCTTCACCGTCCTGGTGGGAAAAGATGGCAACGTCATGAAGATGAACGTTCGGGGTGAGGCCTTGGGCGAAGCTTTAGAAAAACTGCTGGGCGAGCCCGATAAGGAAGCCCTGGCAGCTTTCGAAGCGGAAGAAAAGGCCCGCGAGGAAAAGGCGAAATCTGAAGACGAAGATGAGCCCAAGAAGGGGAAAGACGAGCCGAAAAAGTCTACGGAAAAGAAGTCAGAGGGCTCTAAGGAATAATAGGAATGAGCGAATAACGGGACGGCGGCCATGTTGTGGATCATGGCCCCGTCCTTTTTTTGTCTGCCACCCTGGGTAGATTGCGCGTCCTTCTCTTTTCACATCAAGATCGGAACTCTGCCCCATGAATGTCGCCGATGAATTGGAAAAGCTGCAACGCCTCTATCAATCTGGTGCGCTGAACGAGTTTGAGTACGCGACGGCAAAAGAAAAAATCCTGAGCGCCCCGCCAGTAGCAACACCAGTAACAACGTCAGTATTCGGTACCGCGGTCACCAATGTCGAAGAACAAACCAAGCTGTGGGCGTTTGCCTTGCATCTGTCGATTCTGGCTGGCTATGCGGTACCGATTGCCGGCTTCGTATTACCAATCGTGATCTGGCAATTGAAGAAGGATGAACTCCCGGGACTCGACGCGCATGGGAAGAACGCCGTCAACTGGCTGATCTCGAAGATGATCTACGTGGTGATTTGTGTCCTGCTGATGTTTGTCGTCATTGGCTTTCCCCTACTCGCCTTGCTGGGACTGTTGGGAATTATCTTTCCGATTGTCGCGGCCATCAAAGCGAAAAACGGCGAGACCTGGAAGTACCCAATGGCAATTTCGTTCTTTATGCATTAGCGCCCTGGTCACGTGGATTGTTGAAATTCGGTAGGAGGATTTTTATCCACAGATGACGCAGATTTCGCAGATGAAATGCAGCAGAGGAGAATTCTGAAGGTGTGCAACACCTTAGCCGAATCGCAGAGCGTTCCGATCCCCACATACAACAGCTTCGTTGGTTTGCGGGTGATTACGCAAACGTTGACCCCGGATGGGGTCACAGAGAGTAGCCGCCCCTCGTTTCCCAGTTGTCATCGCAAATAAAGCGTTGACAGGTCTCGCCGGAACTGTTTTTGTGGCGAAAATGTTTCCGTATAGCGGACCACATTCGAGATGCGGACCCGCCCGAATTGACCCGATAAGTAGGGGGACCTTCTTCCGGAACCCAGCCTCCACGGCGACGCGGATTGCAATCCATTTCCCGATCGCAGTGGTTGTTTCGCGACGGATCTGCCGTCTATGAACAAGTTCATGGAGCTGTCGGTGACCACCAGCGCCACATGGTGCCAGTGACCATCGGAAATCGTATTGCTGGTTTCGCTGCCTCCACCTCCGTCACCGCTGACGGTCTCGAGATGGAATCGGGGATCCTCACCTGCACGACGCAGGCTCAGACGGAGTTGCACCGATGAATCTGTACTCGAGAATTGCTTCGTGACCAGCATGCCTTCAACCGAAGTCGTGGCGACCCAGAATTCGATAGTAAATTCGCTCCCGGGATCTAATGGCTCGGTGCCGATCAAGGGTACTCCCGTGATATCACCTTTAGCGCTGGCCAGCGATTTGTCAAACAGTTTGGCAGTCCGCTGATCCACTTGCTTCGCCAGTTTCGGTTCTTCTTCATCGCTGGCACTTTCTAAAGCTGCCTCCCACGCCAGATTGGCTCGCTCCCGAGTCTGAAAGTGGATCGGGTCCTTTTCCTTGTCGCCCGCCTTTAACCAGTCATCCCCCAACTGCAGCAATGCCGCCGACTCCGTGGGCTTGTTGAGCTCTCGCTCGGCGAGCGATTTCCAGACCTTATCGTCGGATTGAGCCAGCAGCGGTAATCCAGTCTCCCAACTCTCCTGATAGCAGCACAGAAAACGTCCCCACGTCAGGCTGGCCTCCGGATCGGTTGGTTCCGTCGCCAACTTCTCCTCGGCAGTCTTCGCGACCAGATAGGCTTCCTGATAGGCGGTATACCGCTTGGCCTCCTGGCGAGCGTATTCCTTCTGTAGCCTGAAGGCAGGCTTAATGAGCGAGCTGATCGCAGCAGTCATTGCCTTGATCGCTGTCGCATAGTCCTGAGCCTTGGCGGATTCTTCGGCGAGGTCAGAGTATTTCGTGAGCAGCAAGGTCGCCTCATCGGGCGACTTGGCGGTCGAAACGGTGGCCGACAACAGCCGCAGCTTTAATTCGAACGGACGAACACTAAAGCGATTTTCGAGTTCGCCGATGGCCTGCTGAGCGATGGCAGAGTCACCTCCGTCCGCCGCCAAGTCCAACGCTTCCGTCAGCATCACAAACATCTGAGCGTCCGCTGCCCGCTGCTCTTTCGACTTCGCGATCAAGACGGTCGCGAGTTCCACTTTTGCGGCAGGTTTCTTGGCCTGGGCGTATTCGTCCTTGAGATCCGACTTGATCGTCTTCTTCGCTTCGTTTTGGGTCGCCTGTTCGGGAACAGCCGCCTTCGTGACGGCGACCGCGGGGACTTCGGTGGGTTTCACTGGCGATGGCGTCGAAGGAGTCCTGGTCGGAACTCTGGCAGGCGGCTTGGGCTCCGTTTCGCTCGGGCTGGGAGTTGCCGGCATTGGTCGAGTGGGGGGAAGGCGGACGGGCTTGGACTTTTCCGGCTTCGGAATCGATAACGGTTTGGGATCCAGATGAGCGACAACCGGTCCTTGAGGCGGCTGACTGGGCTTGGGTTTCTCAACCGTAGTGGGTTCGGCGTTAGCAATAGTCGGTTTGACCGGCTCTGCCGGGAGACTCGCCGCTGCGTCAGTTGGAGGTGCAACTGGAGTCCGCGCGGGAAGTGCAAACGAGATGATCCCAGCCAGGACCACCAGCACGACCACGCCACTCCCTGCCCAGATGGCAACTGGCGGCAGACTGGCTAACCTGCCGATGGCCGTCTGCTGCGTGCCTTTTGCGGTCGTACTGGTCAGCGTCGCGTCGTATTCACTCTTGCTGTCGGGCTTCAACAGCACCCGCCGGGCTCGCGTGACTTCATTGAGTAAATCATTCGCTGCGTGTTGATGCTGGCCCAGTTGCTGTTTGCGGAGGAAGGTCAACTGGCGATCGGCAGCCGCCTCAATGACCTGAGGATCACTTTCGAATTCAGAAATCCCCAGCAGCCGATAGTGGCTCGGCGGCTGCTCGGCGGGGGAGATCCCTAACCATTTGTGGTAGGGATCAAAATCACTCGTCATGACGAATTCCTGAAGATCGGCGCCAATCCCGGAACGGGGTTGTCTCGATCCCCCTAACTTAGACGACTTTATGGCGAACTGTCCAGCCCAGCAATCAGGCTCAGGACGTGGTCTGGCACAAATCGGAATGCCCTTGCAGGATCTGAATGAGGACCGTACCTAAAAGTTTCCGATGGAAAATTGGTATTCCAGCGGCGGTGTGCGCGACATCGCAAGGCGATCATGGATACCCTAGCTCTCCAATTCAGAATTCACGGTTAATCGCCGAGTATCGTCGTAGCACAGAATGGGCAATTTCGCGACGCCATTACAATCTGCGACACATCGGCCAATGTATGCTGGCACTGAGGGCACTTGGGACTCCAACACCTTCGCATCCACCATCCACTGATCGCAATTCCCGAAATCTGTAGCACGCTGCTCAACAACAGGAGGAAAAGCCAGAAGGGAGTGACAGGGGCAGGCTCCGTTCTTGATTCAGGATTCAACCAGCAGATCACTACGATCCACACAATGGCGGGCGCTGAGCCAACCAGGCAATGCAACCAAGCCCACCGGTCCCAGAACTTACCGTGAATTCGATACCACGCAAGTGAGATCGGTCTCTCCCAAACCGGCCAGGGTGGTCGTGGCAACGGGTCGGCGAGCACTTGTGCGCCGCACGTGGTGCAATGCCCGGTAATCAGCGGCAATTGCCCTTCGCCAATCGCTTCCTGACACTTCTCGCAACGACACCTTTTCAGCTCGCTCGTTCTGGCCCGGGACTGCACTACCATATACCAGATCGTCAACGCACTGCACGCGACTGCCGTGATGATTGAATAAAGCGGAACCAGAACTTCGCCATCGGGTTGCGGCCCCTGTTTTTCCAGCGTGAGGACGATTGCGTAACTCACGGCAATGACAGGCACTCCGATGAGAAAGGCGATTTGCGGAGGTTTGTGCTTGATTGCAGAGCGTTGGAACTGAAACTCCGCGCGTGTCAGCAGCCCAGGGATGTGGTTTTCAGGCGCGCCGATGGATACTCCATCTGTCTCGAACAGCGGCTGAAGGCACTTCGGGCAATATCCCGTCGCGTGTGCGGTCAGCCAACGGTTCCCCTCTGCCAGATTCACTTGGCAATGGGGACAGTTGAGCTTGGGCGGATTCGGAAAACAGACACTCATGGCCCAAATCGCAACCAGCGTTACCACCGGAAACATCAGGAACACCACAGCCCGCTTCACTGTTAATTCGCCGGGAGGGTCTCTAGAAAGTTCAAAGTACCAGCCTGCAAACAAGAACAACCCGATCGATGCGAAAGCAATGAACAATATCCAAGGCAGCATCCAAGCCAACCGTCGCTGAAAGTCCTCGAGCTGCCGCGCCGATTCCGGAAAATCGAAAACCTGAGCCTGCATGGTGCGATTGTCTCCCACCAGACGAACGCACAAGTCAGCTCTTTGGATCAACGATTCCAGTCTTATTTCGCCAACGGCACCGTCGCCAGATAGATGTTCGTCTGCGTGGTGGGATTGGCAGTCTCGTGGCCGGAATAGTAGCTGACCAGCATGTCTGAACCATGCTCTACGGCTTCGGCATAAGCACAGTCTCCGCCCGCTGGCAACACGCAATACAGCTTCAGCGAACCGTCCGCTTCGTACGTGTAAATCGCCTGCCCGGCCTGGCCCTTCGTTGTGTCCATGGTTCTCGTCAGCAGGTAGGTGACTCCTTTGAACGTATGACAACTATGACCTGAAAAGTGATTAATCGGCGCGGGACGAGGTTTCCATTCCGCATACGGTGCATCGGCTTCCAGGATCTGGGCCTGGGGCTTACCGAACTTAGAACGCAGGAAGGCAATTGCCCGGTCGCCCTGAAAATGCAGCGTCGTTTCGCTCTCCCAGTTTCCGCTGCGGATCGAGGAGACCTTCTCCCATTTCAGACCGTCAGCCGAGGTGATCAGATGCACGTCGCGGCTTTTACCCCCCGCTTTCGAATCATCCTTCTTATGAGCCGCCGACCAGTACCTGCCCGCATGTTCGAGTGGCTTCCAGAGAATGTAACGCGGTTCATAGACTGGTTCTGGTTTACTCCACGTCGTTCCGTCATCAGTATAGAGAACGAAGGTCGTCAACTCGCTGCCCTTGAGGGCCGGATCGTAGAGAAACAGCCGCTTCTCTGTAGCGAGAAATTGAGGATCCCGATCATCCGGTAAGACATTAATCCGGGCCGCTTCTTTCCAATCGAGCCTATCTTCAGATCGCAACACAATCAGATCGGCTTCACCATAGCCATGTGAATGCGCATGGCGAAACGCGATCCAATAGGCCCCGTTCCATTTGCGAAAGGCCGTGAAGGCATTGTGCTTGCCATCACCGTAAATCTTGCGAATTTCCTTCGGCTTCACCGGCCCCTCAGTCGGCAACGGCTGTGCCCACAACTTAGCTGGCAGGTTCAATGCGGTAACACAGATGGTGAGAAAAACGAGTGCTCTGGACATCGCAATTCGCTCCTTGGAGTGACATTCGAACGTTTCAACGAACTCTGTGTTCAACGCGGGATTCAATTTAACTTTCGATAAGCGCGACGCCATAGTACAGGTAGTGAGATGGCTGCCAAGAGAGCTGACAGCAGAACGACAACGCAAAGAATACCGAGCCCCGCACCAATCCATGATATTGAGTCGGAGAGGAACCGATGAGTATCGGCAGCAGCCAATTGAGCTCCCGGGGACGAGTCAATCGGTACTGTTTCTCGGAGCGCGTACGCTGCATAAGCCTTTCCCCAGAAATAACCCATCATGCCGCCGAGCAATGTGCATGGAATGGCGAACGTAACGACACGAATCGAATTCGGCTTGATCGCCTTTATTGGACTCATGTGAATCCCGTCCAATTAATTTCTAATCCGACGCCCCCATGCTACAAATCGCCAGCTTAGACTCTGTTCTTGCGCACCCGATTTGGCCAAGCTCATTAATACAGTCCAAGCACCGGCTCGCCATGATCGACCAGCCGGCGCGGGCGGTTGAGATTGTCACGGTACTCGGTATCGGGATCGATGCCGACTGCGTGAAATACGGTGCTCAATAGATCGAAGGGATGCACCGGATTCAGCTTCGGATAAGCACCAAAGCGATCCGATTCCCCATAGACGCGGCCCGGTTGCACGCCGGCACCGGCGATGACCGCACTGTAGCATTCCGGCCAGTGATCTCGTCCACCGGGGCCGACATTGTTCGTCGTCGACGCACCAATCTTGGGAGATCGCCCAAACTCGCCCACGGCGACTACCAGTGTCGTATCGAGGAGCCCGCGGTCGTGCAGATCCGCAATCAACGCGGAAAACGAGTGGTCAAACACCGGACAGCGATGATCACGCAACATCGGGAAATTATTGCGATGAGTATCCCAGCCACCATCGGGTCCGGGGACAGGTTCATCATCCGAACGGGCGGGCCAGGTCACTTGAACAAAACGCGTCCCCGCTTCCACCAGCCGCCGAGCCAACAGGCAACTCTGTCCGAAACGCGTCATGCCGTACCGTTCGCGGAGTGTCGCCGCCTCTTGCTCTAACCGGAAAGCCCGCACGGCATCGTGTGACTGCACCAGTGACAGCGCCTTCTGATAGTAGGCGTCGAAACTGGCCAATTCAGTCGGCTTGGACCGTAGAGAGGTTGGCTTACTGGACGGCTTCTCCTGCAACTTCTGGTCGATGAAGCCTCGCAGATCAACGCGATTCTTCAAGCGATCCAACGAAACGTCACCCGGCAGCGAAAACGTTTCCAGCTTCAGTGGCTGCGTCGGATCTTCATACATGGTGAAGGGATCGTAGGCCGCTCCCAGCAGTCCCGCACCTTGCCCCACTCCGACAATCACGTTCTCTTTGACGGCAGACCCCACCGCCACATAATTGAACCGGTCTGAACCCTGCGAACCGTTATACGAAATGACCGATCCGACCGAGGGCAGATCATCCCGAGTGGGCGGGACCGATAACCCCGTCGGCGAGAAATTGCTCGATTCATGCCCGGTCATCAGCATGTAGATCGCCGAACCATGGTTCGGCAGCCCCTTCGGTTTGCAACCGACAGTGCGCATGATGGTGAACTTATCGGCCTGCTGAGCCAGCTTGGGCAGAACCTCACCAATGTAAACGCCGGGGGCCTTGGTCGCGATGGGCGAGAACTCACCTCGGATCTCGGCCGGAGCCTGCGGCTTCGGATCCCACAGATCGATGTGACTGGGAGACCCCTGCAGATAGACGAAGATCACCGACTTCGCCCGGCCGAATCCCAACGGGCGATCGTTGCTTTCACGGGCAATCGCCTGCGTCCGCAAGACATCTGGCAATGCCAGCCCCACCATTGGCAGGCTGCCGATCGTCAGCAATTCTCGCCGAGACAGGGAATCACACAATCGACCTCGCGGACCGAGGATGTTCCACATTGTCTAACCTGTGTGATGCTGAGGAAAGAATACGGTTGATGACGTCACCACTCTCCCCAGATCGTTCCACTCACTCGCCCAACAGATCCAAGGATGTGCATTATCTTACCATTACCTCAGATCTCAGGTCGAGGACGTTTTGTTCGCCGCCCGCATTCCCACACAAGAATATTTCACCTGATGGGTTCATTTTTGGCATTGAGATTTTGAGGACGACTACCACTTTGCAAATTGGACTCCGCTGCCACGCTCGATCGTGATACGGTGTTGATCGGGCGGTTTGGGCTTTGTGTCCGGGTCATCGTTGCGGCGCTCGGGCAACGCGATCGTACAGACCGCCCCCATTGGCAAGTCCTCCACCACCCATTCTCCCCGGCGTTCAGAGCGCACTGAATACAGGTGATCAAAAATCGCTTCCCGCTGTACCCATCCAGGTTGAGGGGGAAATCCGTAGACGACTTCGCACAACACAGCGATCAGCCCGCGCACCTCCTTTGAGGTTGGCTCTTCCAAGCGAATGTGCGCCACAGCCGGAAACATGGGGCGAACTTGGGTAAACGAGGGTCGTATCAGCGGTTCGGCCTCCTCGCGCTGAATCACCAATGTTCTGGCCGGTTGCAGAGGTACCGACAACGTTTCACCATTGGAGACGAAACTCAGCCAACCAATCATCCGGCCCCGAACCCGCGCGACGGCAATGCAGTTCCGTCCCGTTTCCACTTCGCAGCGTACTTGCCCTTGATCGTCGCTGAGGTCTCTGATCACCTGGTACAGGCCATCGCTCACGACATCCTCAAAGGACTTGAACAGTTCGTCCCGATCCAGCTTCTCGCTACTGGACCGGATGGCATCGACGGCCTGTGCCCCCGCTCGTTGGAGCATCCTGATCGCGGTCTCCCTGACCTGCCGATCATCACTAGCTGTCCCAGCGATCCACCGCGACAAGTCATCCGCCCGCGCGACATTCGCCAAGACAACAACCTCCGCCCCGCTGACCACCTGGTTGTCATGCTTCACGACGATAGTCGTCCAGGACTTCGGCCGAGCCGCCAACGCGCGGGCGGCGGGAATCTTCTGGTCACGCAGATCGATGACCGTCTGCTCTCCAACTCGCACTTCAGCACGAACTTTCCCTAATTCCGCAAGCAACTCGTCCGTATCCGACTCAGAGTTATCCAAAAGATACGACCCTGGCTCCAAGACGTTTGCCAGCCGTTCATGCTGGTCGGCACCACGTGTGAAATAGGTATTCCGTAGCCTGAGCGGCAGATCATCAGGTACGTTCTCGCGGCGCAGGTAAAAGTGCTCGGCACCGGGTCCCAGGTCTGTCGGCAACAGTAACTTCAGCGACCCGCCACGCTGCAATCTGATCTGCACGTCGCGCGTTTGACTGTCAACGGCGAGCGGCGATGACCAGCCTTGAAGACCAGGGCCCCATTCGTTACGGACGGGCTCAATTTCGATATAACACTGATCCGGTGCTGCATCGAACAGGAACTTCCCGTCATTATCCGTAGTGGCATCCAAGTGAAGATAGTCGTTGCCATATCGATTGCGCTTCTCGCTCGTGGCCTTGTACAACAACACTCGAGCCCGCTGGGCGCCAGTCCCATCAGGATTGAGAACCCGTCCAGCCAGCGGCCATCCACGCCGCTTTGACGGATCAAGTTTGACGTGAACGACTTGCTCCGCGGCACCGCGATTCTTGATGTTGATCCTTTGCGGCAACCATCTTTTCTGCGAACACTCGATTTCGATTTGGACCTCGTCGAACGGACTATTCACGAACAGGTATTGCCCGCGTGCATCCTCGCCGCAGGACGCACCTCGCATGATGATTTCCCCTTCGCGCGAATACAAAGGCACATCACGACATAGGATTCCCTGGACGGGTTGACCTTGCTCGTCCTCGAACACCAGCTTCATCACCCTGACTGGTTCGAACTGGGATTTCTCAAATTTGTACTTCGTGTCCGGCTTCCACACGCTGAATTCGTCCGCGCCCAAACCTGCCGGATCAACCAGCGTCCCTCCATTTCCAAATCCGCGAAACCGGACCGCAGACCCAAAGTAGATAGGCACGGAATAACGACCGTCCGCAGCGGTACGAATTTGACGAATCGGCGTTCCATCGGTGGCCCGCGCGTTCCATAAAGACCTGCGAAAACTCGGCACTTCTTGTTCAGAGAAGATCTCCCACAGCAAACCATTCGACCGCACGGTTTCAATTTCCACAGGCAGCCCGGGAACCAGGTTACCGAACAGTACGCGCACCTGACCGTGATGCACACGGCGCACATCCGGGACTCGCAGGGTGACACGTCTGATTCCTGGTCCCCAAGTCTGCGGGGCCAACTCGTAGAGAAAAGGCCGGCCATCGGGCGACACCACGACCAGTACGGACTCCGCATCGGCCTCAAAGTT
>JAQGHS010000300.1 GCA_028291605.1 Planctomycetaceae bacterium
TTGATGTTGGTCACGCGGCCGGAGAGATCCGTCGTGATTACTGCATCTCCGATACTGGCCAGCGTTGTCCGCAACTGCTCGCTCTGTTGCCTCACTTGCGCTTCTGTACGCTGCCGCTGTAAAAGAATCGCCGTCTGGTTGGCAACGACCCCCAATAATAGGCGGTCTTGCTCCGTAGGAAACTCAGAATTGCGAGAAGCCGAAATCAGAACGCCGTGATCATCCGCGACGCCGAAGCGAGTGACCGCGACGTGCAGAATCCCCGTTCCGGTTGGATCTGGAATCGTAGTCGATGAATGGTCGCCGCGGGTGTCGACCAAGAACGGAGTCAGTGCCGTTCGGATGGGTTCCAAAAGAACATTGCGCTGGTGCCTCGAGCGCACCAGTTCAATCACGTCGTCGTTAGACATGCTTGACAGACGCACGTAAATCAGGTCAAGCGAAAGCGTATTAAGAAGAACATCGGACAGACTCCGTGCGATTCCCCGCAGATCTAGGCCCACCCAGATTGCTGGAAGTGTGGAGAGGGCAACCAGATCGCGCATCGTCCGCCGTAACTGGCGATTCTCGTCGATGATACTCTCGGAAGACCGCATTCCGGCTCAGATCCGTTCGCCCGGTGAAACAATGATGTGATACAGCAAAATCAGGCCGCCGCTCGCTCGGCAAGTTCCTTCAACATCTCCTCGGGCGGGACGTAGAAGGGGTTTTCTTGTAGGATCCCCCCGATGATGACCATTGGATGAGTGCGCATGATGTCCATGACTACACTCGCATCAAAACGGGAAAGGTCATAAGTGCAGATGACTGGGTCATGATACTCCGGCAGAACATGATTCAACCGCGTCTCATATTCCACGATGTCATGCACGCCCGGGAGATCTTCCAACGCCCATTCCATATTGGCGACGAGCCGGGTCACCTTACCGGGCTCTCTTTTCGCTGGATCGAGAGCTTGCTTAATCGTATCAATCATTCTGAACTGATCGAAATAGCCGTCCTTGATATAGGCCTCCTGCCAACGACGAACCTCCAGTTGCCCAGTGGATTCGGCTTCTGCGACATCGATACCTTCGTCTGCTAGACGGCTGAGATGGGCCGCGCGATGATTCGGATCGACGACATGAAAAGCCCGATCACCTCGCTCGAAGCCTTCACGAATGAACGGCATTAGCACTCGATACTCTTCTTCTTTTGAATGAAAGAAGGCACAAACGTGGCAGGAACGGTTCAGGGCCGATCCCGCTAGACGAACCGGTTCTCGAATGTCGATCATTGAATACTCCACATGCACATTAGCCGATTGATACTTGCACGCTCAGCACAAGGGTGAGTTCGTTGCTCAAATTGACGTTCACAGCTTACCAGAATAAAAAAGGGACACCATCTCACTGACCGACAATTGACGACATTCCATGATTCTGGAAGGAACGGGTGCTATAACGGCCCATAGAAATCGACGCGATCGGAAGAGATCCCTCAGAAATGCTGGTTGAGCCCGTGAACAGCGCTCAACCATGGAACGAGGGGTAGTCAGTTGCATGTCAGCCTAGAGGACAACTCGACTTCCGCTTAGCTCTTGTAAACTGGCCGGCGACGCGATGACCGCAGTGGTCGCCAGTATTCGACTGCGATTCGGCTCGAACGTGAGAAGCCACGCGGGGAACAGGATCTGTCGTGCGACAAACGTGTCGAGCAGTATCCCAAGGGTGAGTGCCGTTCCAAGTTGTCGAGAAGCACTTAAATGACCGCTCACAACTAGGCAGAAAAACGCCCCCGCGGTGATCAGATTGCATTTCGATAATGTACTGCTAGTTAAGTACATCGCGCTTCGAATTCCGCCGATCAGGCCAATCTCGAGTTGCTCTTCCCTGATACGTGAAATCAGGAACACGTTATGGTCTTGGCCCATTGCGACGAGGATCGTAAACAGAAAAATGGGTACCTTCCAATCCGTACCAGCGAAGCCGGGATCAAGCATCCAGAAGATCGCGGCGGTCAGGCCCAGTGTTACACAATAGACGAAGCAGACACTCAGGATCAAATAGCATGAGACAGCCACCTTTCGTGTGATCCCAATCAGCACCGCGAAGACAATAGCTAGCATCCCGCAGTCCAGCACGATTTGGTCGCGGTCCGTGATCGTTTTCAGGTCCATCACGCTGGCGGTAGTTCCGATGAACGATAGTTCGGTTTCAGCTCGAACTGATTCCGGCAATGATTCTCGCAGTGTCTGTTCGATGACTTTCAGCTGGCGCCTGCTGTCTTGAGAGAACGCGTCTTCTTGCATGAGCAAGTCCAGTCGCATGACATGGCTCTCGTGCTCAGGGGCCGTGCTGATGTAAAACCGCTTGGCAAGCCCGCGCACGAGAAACCCAGTTTCGATTTCTAAACCGAGCGGATCAATCAGACTTCGGATATCAACAATATCGAGCTGTTGCCTTTGCTCAGTCAGTTTAGTAATTGACGACTCAATCATCTCGTATCTATCGGGAGAAGAGAAGTCGATCCGAGGATTGCGGACCACCACCGTCACCGGTCCACATTGACCGGCGCCAAAGTATTTCTCGATCGCTAATGATCCGACGACGCCTGGGTTATTTGGCGGGAGATCGCCAAGTACTCCATAACTTGTCCGCCCGTGAACGACGATCCCGATCACAGCGAACGGAATCATCACCGCCACGACAGTCGACAAGATGACGAAGGGGTGCCGGTAGAGTATCGCCCAGCTTTGTTCAGCGAATGGGGTTGGATAAACGTGGTGCGCCCAGCCCGCTAATAACGTGGAGTTGGAATTATCGGCTTCTGGATTGTTTACACGCGGCCAGAATGCAAATCTGTCCGTCATTTTGAGCAACGCCGGCAACAAGGTGAGCGAACAAACAAGAGTCATCCCCAAAGACAGAGCGATCGCTCCACCCACCTGCTGATATTTTCCGAACGACGCAACCAGCATCGTCCCAATCCCGCAGAAAATCGTTCCCACACTCGCGATGACGCTCGTACCCGAATTGTGGAGAGCAGAAGCCAAGGCGTGATCGACAGCAGCTCCACGGTCGATTTCTCCGCGGTAGCGCGCGATCAGAAAAATGCTGTAGTTGAGACCAGCCCCATACACCAGGATGCAAACGAATGTCTGCAATCCCGCGAAGGGACGCAACATGGTCAATGGCTCGATCCCCGACGATCCTGCCCACCCCAGCAGAATCATCCCGGCCAGTGACATGTGTAGCGAGATAAACGTGATCACCGCTGGCATTAGCGCCATGAGCGGGGCACGAAAGAACGCGAGCGACAAGCAAATAATCACCGGCATCGGCCAGACATGCAAACTGTGGGCATCGTCTCCGGCGGCTCTAACCAGGTCTCGTCCAACGGTTGCGGAACCACCCAGCGCGATCTGCAGGCCTGCGGGGACGGCTGACGAAAGTGCGCCCCGCTCGGACTGAATCACCTGCTGAATCCGATCGACTGTCGGCTTGTTTCGCTGATCTAGGAAATCATGCTGTAGGTCCGCCACGATCATTGTGGCTTCACCAGTTCGATTATCGAGGATTTTTCCAATGCTGCGATCATTGAAATCCCGGACTCGTTTGATAGTGGCTCCTGGTTCAGTTTGGATTGCGGCCAGTCGTGGCGTCAGCTCATTTTCGATGAACGCGCGGTCCAGCGAGGTGAGGGGTGATCCGTCTCTGTAAAGAATGACGACGGCACTGCTTCCCAGGCGTTCATCGGGAAACGCCTGATTGAAAAGTAGCTCCCCACGGGTCGTCGGCACGCTTGCCGGCAGGCGTACGGATTCTCCATCAGCGGCGACCTGATGCCAAAGGGGAGCGTGAGCGGGGAAAAATCCGAGTGAGTTCACCCATCCCGTGACAATGCCTGTCGCGGCAATTGTCAGAACGAGCCAAGATCCGACCGAGAGTCTCCAATATCGGATCACAAGACTCGTCAGCACATCAGGCATGGCAACAGTTCCGATTTGCGATAACGCTTCAGCGACTCGCAAGTTAAAATAATGGCATCAAAATAAACGCACAGGATCGATCAGCGAGAAATCGAATCGCATGTTCCAATACCGATGCGAAGCACGTCCGATGCCAAACCTCGTCAAAGGACGACGAGACTGCCGTGGCGGCAGTGTTTCGGAGCACAAATATCAGGCACCTCATTTCTTGTGTGATTGAATAATGCACTTAACGGGGTCGCCACTGGAATCAAATCCGACCGCCCCCCAATATATGAACCGCCCCAGAACGGCAGCCGTATCTGCAGTCCTTGGGCGGTAAATCAACAAACGCTTGTGCGGGCAGCGGTCGGTCTGAACGCTCCGAGGCCAGTCGATTCCCATTCCGCTGAAGTTAAATTGAGCGGTTAGAGAAGCTGTAAGGGGGGCAGCGAGCTATAGGGCAGCCCTCCAGTCCGTCCCGATTCCCAAGCGAATTCATGCTGATTAAAACCGGGGCCAAACCGACTCATCAAATGGCGGCTCCGAAGGACAAAGGAGGGACGCAGTTCTTTGCTCAAAGAGCTGCGTCTCCTTTTTGCTTCCACTGTCGAAGGCCAGCCTGACCTAACTGCCTGAATAAACCGTTGGACATGTGCCTGAAGATTTGGTGACGCCGGCGAGTTCCGCTTGATTTCAGGATCGCTTGAGATCAATCGGGATCGCAACCGCCGGTCCAATCGCTTGGGCTGTCGGAAGCCACATCACAGACAGTCCGTGGTGATAGGGGTAGGGGCGCCCCAAATCAATGGGACGCCCCTACCTCTATTCCCGCGCTAAACGCGATGTCGAAAACAGGTCTATTGTGTTATCGTTGGCAACGGCTCTAGGTGGCGACTCATCCCAACTTCAGGAATCCTGAGCTACCCCACGGCTTCACTGTCGAAATAGACGTCGATATGCAGATCGATGCGGTTCACATGGAATTGATCCGCCTTCGGGATTTCGACCACCGAACGACCGAGAACGTACCAATGCTGGGACAATTCCATTTGCCGCCGATTGTTACACACTTCAGGAACAGCATGGCCTACGTATCGATGCCTTCGCGGACCTGTCCACTTCTCGTAGTATGTCTTCTATCGTGGCTCGTGAGTACGGTTTCCGCCACCGACCCGATCA
>JAQGHS010000309.1 GCA_028291605.1 Planctomycetaceae bacterium
GCCTGGAATCTGGATTTAATCGCGTTGAATTTACCCTACGCCATTCACCGCAGTCCCGACAGTTTGCTCGGACACGCGATGTTTGATGAGGGCTGGACGCGGTACCACGCGAGCGGCCGAAACGGCTGGTGCGGGGCGACCTGTCAGTGCTGCCAGGTGAGCCGCAGCGACGCGACGGCCGGCGGAAAACATCTCGCGATTCACGTCGAGTGAGCGCTTCGAAAGGAGATTCTCCAAGGCTTCCTGCCAGGCACCGGCATCAATGCTTAAACGTGCCGAGAGGACGCCGAGCATGAAGAAGTTCAGGCTGCGGGGGCATTCGGCTTGATGGGTCAGAGCCGTTCCCTCGAACCATTCGATCCGCTTGTCGTTGACGCAGGACGGGGCGGTCGCTTCGGCCGGAGTCAATGCTCCGGGCTTGCTCCACAAGCGATTCATCAGGGCGACACCGTCCGTTTGCAGGAAGGGCAGATGCTTCAGGCCCTCGTAGCCTTCGAAGCTCAGGATGGTGCTGACACCGCCGTGACCGCGCAAGGGCGAATACAAATCGCGACCGATCCGCACCTGGCACGACACGCTGCCAAAGCGCCGGCTCAGGCCGTGGATTTCGCTTTTCTTGACGTTCAGCCCGGCCAATAGCGCAGCTTCAGCCAGAGTATCTCCGGCCAGCACAACGCCCTGGCCCCCCATCCCGGCAATTAATACGGTAAGGGGGTAATTGGTAACGGCATCTTCCATTGACGAATCTCCACGAGTTCGGGTGTGACCGCTTTTGGTGCGAGTGCCTCCTCGGGGCACGTTTGCACACACAGCGTACAGCCAACACACAGGTCCAAGTTGATTTTGGGGGCGATCTTGCCGCCCAGGTCTTGTCGTTCAATGGCAACGCAGCCCACTTTGAAACATTCACCGCAACCGGTGCATGCTTCTTCTTTCAAGTGTGCTTGTTGCACAAGAGTCTTCGGCTTCAACAGCAGGCACGGGGCCCGACTGATGACGACGGATGGTCCTGGGTGAGCGAGGGCTTCACGCAGGATTGCCTCTGTTTGCTCCAGATCATAGGGGTTCGCAATACGAATCCATTCCACCCCGATCGCTTCGACCAGTTTTTCGATGTTGACACCGGGGCCGGCCAAACCCTTCGCCGTGGTGCCATTGCCCGGATGCCCTTGCAGCCCCGTCATGGCGGTCGTCGAATTGTCCATAATGAGGACAGTGCAATGTCCCTGGTTGTACACTAAATCCATCAGCGACGTGATGCCCGAATGGAGCAGGGTCCCGTCGCCGATAATCGCCAGGACCTTACCGTGCGATTCTTCGCCGAGCGCCTTCTCCATGCCCAGGGCCGTGCCGATACTCGCACCCATGCAGACAACGCTGTCGATCGCGTTCCAGGGTTCCAGCGATCCCAGCGTGTAACAGCCGATATCGCCGGTGACGCGCACACCCAAGCGGGCGATGGCGGTGTAAACTCCGAGGTATTGGCATCCAGCACAGATTCGCGGTGCCCGCGCGGCGATGGTGGTATCGCCCTTTTCCTGCGGCTGCGGCGAGAGTTTTTCCACGCTGTGCAGAATTCGCTCGGGGGTCAGCTCGCCGACGCGGGGAATCCACTCTTTCCCGTAAACTTTAATCCCCATCGCCTTGATCTGTTCTTCCAGGAACGGATCGAGCTCCTCGATGATCAGGATGCGTTCCACTTCGGCCGCGAACTTGTGAATCAGTTCTTTCGGCAGCGGATAGGTCTGAGCCAGCTTCAATACTGAAGCATTCGGGAAGGCCTCGCGGGCGTAGCAGTAGGGGACGCCCGAGGTGATGATGCCCAGCGAGCGGTCTCGCAATTCCATGCGGTTGTACGTCGAGTTATCGCTGAATTCGGCCAAGGCTTCCAGGCGATTTTCGATGATCGCGTGGCGTTGAATCGCCTGGCGTGGCAGCAGGACGTACTTGTCGAAGTCGCGGACGAAACCGGTGGCCTTCGGCGGTACGGCGGGAGGCTGGCCAATATTGACGACCGTCTTGGAATGGCACAGCCGAGTCGTCATGCGCATCAGCACGGGCGTGTCGAACCGTTCGCTCATGTCGAACGCATGCTTCATCAACTCATAGGCTTCCTGGCTATCGGAAGCTTCGAGCATCGGCAGCTTGGCAGCGCGGGCGTAGTGCCGGCTGTCTTGTTCGTTCTGCGAACTATTCGCGGAAGGATCATCGCCGACGACGACCACCAGTCCGCCATTGATGCCGGTATAGACTGATGAAAATAGCGGATCGGCAGCGACATTCAGGCCGACATGCTTCATCGAGACCATGGCGCGGGCACCGGCAAACGCGGCTCCCAGAGCCACTTCGTAGGCCACCTTTTCGTTGGTGGACCACATCGCCTTCACGGAGCTATAAGTCGACAACGACTCCAGGATCTCGGTGCAGGGCGTGCCGGGATAAGCGGTGGCGACCATTACGCCAGCTTCCATAGCGCCACGGGCGACTGCTTGATTTCCAGAAAGTAGGAGTCGCGATCGCGACATTATCGTTTGGCCTTTTGGTCGAGGATTTCGGAGGCTGTACAGATCGCAGCCGTGCGATCGATAAATGGCAACATGCTACTGAGCAGATTGCCGGGCCCGACTTCCACGAAGTGATGATTCGATTGCTGGCCCAGCGCCTCGATCGTCGCCTGCCAGTGGACTGGCTGTGCGAGGAACTCACCCAGAAATTCGCGGATCTCGGCGGCGGTTCGCAGCACGCTGGCATCGTGGATATCGGCCAGTGGAACTTGCGGTTCGGACCAGGACACGGTCTCTAATCGCTCGCGAAATCGCGCGGCAACTTCGTTCACATACGGCGTGTGCATCGCCCGTTCGGACGGGAAGCGTTTGGCCTGCTTGGCACCTTGCGCAGTGGCACTGGCGAGGATATTGTCGACTGCAGCCACCGGGCCCGCGACAACATGCTGCAGAGGCGAATTCCAGTTGGCTCGATAGACCTCAGGATGGATGGCCAGCTGTGTGCGAACAGCGTCATCATCCAGGCCGATGATGACGCCCATCGTCAGGCCCTGTCCATCGATCAACTCTTCCATTAACTCTTCCACGTGCGTGACGAGCTGCAGGCCGGTCGTGAAATCATAGGCGCCACACGCCCACGCGGCGGCCAGGCTGCCCAGGCTGTGGCCAGCGGCAATCTGGGGGCGACAATCGTGAGTGCTGAGGACAGCGGCGTAGGCACAATCCAAAATATAAATGACCTGAGCTTCCTGCCGAGCGGGGACGTGCTTGCGTCCTGACCCTGTGAGACAGACCTCTGCCAGGTCATAACCCACCAGCGATTCCGCGACCGCAATCAATTCGTTGGCGACTTCGTACTGCCCGATCAAATCATTTCCCATACCGACATAGCGACAGCCCAAACCAGGAAACAGCCAGCTAGCGGAGGAGAACGGGTTGGCCATGGGATCTTTCCGTGGTGCGTCAATTTCTTCGACCGTCACAGAGAACGGTTGGTCGATCGAAAACGGCAGCACTCGGGATTGGATATAATTCATGGAACCGCGTGAAAAAGGCAATGAATTGGCGTACGCCGCGATGATGCTGGATTTAAGGGTTATGAGGATTGAATAGTTTGTGGGATGTGTGGAAAGAATGCATTTCATTCGGGGAGCGGCGATGGCGGCAGATGAGCAGAATCGGTCAGCTCATAATTTCGACCATTCCCGTTCACATTATTTTCAGGTGCCTTCTCTTGAACCGGTGTCAGGGGTTCCAGAGATTGCTGCCCTCGTTTCTCAAGCATCGGTCACGAACATGTTCCAGCATCACACAGCACAGAGGGCGCGGCGACACCTTTCCTAATCGGAAGACCAGAATCCAGACCAGCAGTTGCCAGCGTGGTGCACCGGATGGCAGCGACGCCGCTGACCAATCAGTGGACTGCCCCCCGAAATCCTTAAGCGGGGCCAAGTTCCGGGGCCTCCCGGGCCAAACCTGCATGTGTCAGGGGTGGCTCGGTCGCCACATTCGACAATGCCCGGGTCCCATGGCATGAAATGGGGGTGATGCCCGCAGTGCGAGCCCTAGGGCCACCATTTCCAGAATCCTGCTGCAGCCGATTAAGGCACTTCTAAAAGCCGACACGGCAAAGAACTCGCAAAAATCGACCCCGGCGGCCGACTCCTGGTGAAGCCCTTGAACCCAATCGGATTACCCGTTTTACTCAGCCTTTCGACTTCGACTGAGCCTAATAATCAGAACCATCAACGGTTCTAGAATCTTCGGTAACAGGTCACCATCATACCAAATTCATCATTGAAAGCCAGTGTTTTCTGGGGTTGAAAGCTCTTAATTTCAAGATTGATTGGACAGCGAAAGCCCAATCGATCAGATCTCGTTAGCCTTCGCTCAGGCCCCTCCGGATATTGTGGCACTAGTCGCATCTGCAGTATTGGTTTGAAGATACGTCCGAAATCAAACTGACTACGCAAGCTGCGATTAAGGACAAATGCGGACTCCGGACTTGGCTATTCAGGCTGCTGGGAGATGACTGCGGCCCAACGGCTTGATCTCCGGAGCTTCCCAAACCTCGCGGCTGGCAGCAGACTTTTTTCCAATGGCATCAGATTTCGACGGAATAATGCCTAAAATCGTTCCCGGCCATCACAAAGTGGGACCACCCAGCGGTGTCCTCAACCACTGTTCATGATTGGTTCGCAACTTATGAGTTCTCGCAGAAACAACATGATCCGGCGGTGATGCATTCGATTTTGGAATGGGATCTTTGGGGGGATGACAGTCTCAACTGGATCGCACTCTGTGAACTTGGGTTCTAATCGTTCACTCTGCGCTCCCGTGGATCATAACCCTCCGGAATTAATACGTTACTCATCTGGTTGCTGAAAGATCCGTTGCGTAACCCTGGGATGCAGAGTCTGTAATTCTCCGATCCAAGACCCCGAATAGGGTTCATCTGTATTGTCTCTGTTGGGTGTTTGGCACGCGACGTGCGTTGCCTGTCAACGGAGTGGTTGCGCGACCACGCCGCATCAGCCAGTGCTCGAAGGTCTTGGAACGTTGTCAGTCGGGTAGATCATGAGGGTCTTCAGGGATGTCAATTACTCTGCTGGTATTGTTTGCGATTGCCATGTTGGCCGCCGTCATTGGTAAGTTCACGGTGGCTGCTGCAGGGGTGGCGAATGTGACGTGCCTATGTTTGCTGATCGTGTTCGCGGTATTGACACGAATTCAGGGTGTGCGAAAGCCTGTGGTCTGAAGTCTGTCATACATCGCACATCTGAATAGATGTCGATCCGAGTTATCTATCGGCACCGTCTCTAAGAATCGCTCCTCTGCGTTCGGCGTCCAGCAGGCAATTGGGGGCGTGCCTCTCGCGATGATTGATACCCGGTCATCTCCCCCTTGGAGACCCGGGTATTTTTCGTGAAGCCGCCACTGAACGATCGACTTGGAACGCTAGGGGCTTATCGAGGATGCCACGCAGTGCTGGTCTGAGTGAGTTGCAGAACAATGTGGAAAGGCTTGAGGAGCGTTATGGATATAGAAACCAGGGCTCCCAAGTTGCGGCGTGGCTCCCGAGCAAACTTTGCTCAAGGGACAACGATCTTACGTCTCGGACGTGAGGACGAAGCACTCCGCGCAGAATTCCTGAGCCTGGACCAGTTAACTCGTCACGGGCACACATTGGCCAACTGGCATCAGATTGCTGATCGGCCTCGTGAAGATCGTCTGCTCCCCAGCCTGGCCGAAAACGCTGCAGTCCTGCGCGAAGCCTACGAACTGGCGAACGTTGCACTCAGCGAAGGCCGGACCATCGTTCCGGCCGCCGAATGGCTGCTCGATAATTTCTATATTATCGAGACCCATGTCCGAATGGCCCGTCAGCATCTACCGCGTGGCTATAGCCTGGAACTGCCGCAACTCGTCGGTGGTCCGGCCGATGGGCGACCGCGGGTGTACGACATCGCGATGGAGCTGATCTCCCATGCCGATGGTCTGCTGGATGCCGAGAACCTGCGGCACTTCGTGGCCGCTTATCAAACGGTGACGCCGTTGAAGCTGGGCGAACTGTGGGCGATTCCCATCATGTTGCGTCTGGCGCTGTTGGAAAACTTGCGACGTATTGCGGTGCGCATTGCCTGGCAGCAACAGGATCGAGACATCGGAGCGCTCTGGGCTGGACGTGTCCTGGATGCATTGGAGCAGGACCCCAAACAAGTGATTGTGGTCCTGGCCGATTTGATCAAGAGTGAGCCTGTCGTCAGCAATAGTTTTGTGGCTGAATATACCCAACGGCTGCAGGGCCGTGTGGGGCAGGTTCCGGTGGCCGTCACCTGGCTCGATCAGTGGCTGCTGGAACATGGCCAGAGTGTCGAGCGCCTCGTACACCTTAACAGTCAGACCCAGGCTGCCGACCAGGTCTCGATGGGCAACAGCATTACCAGTTTGCGGGCCCTGGGTGCCCTCGATTGGAAGCAGTTTGTCGAAGAGCAAAGCTACGTGGATCGCGTGCTGCGATCGGATCCCGTCGGTGTCTATCAGAAAATGAGCTTTTCCAGCCGCGATCGCTACCGTCACGCGGTCGAACGGGTGGCCAAACGGAGTCCGCGATCAGAAATTCAAGTGGCCCGCGTGGCGATCGAACTCGCCCAGGAGGCCCAGAAGGATCATCCTGAATCGGCCGAAGAATATCGCAAGTCGCGCGACTTCGAGCCCGATCATCACATTGGATATTACCTCGTCGATGACGGCCGCAGCCTTTTGGAAAAGAGTGTCGGCTATCGCCCTTCCGTGCTCGATCGTCTGCAGCGAATTGGCGCTCGCTTTCGCATGCCGTTGTTTCTGGGGGGAATGCTTGCGATTTGGATCTCCATGCTGGCGATCGTCGTTGCAAAGGCTTGCTCCCAGGGTGTGATTGGTGCGACATGGTCCGCTGCCTGGCTCATTCCGCTGTTGCTGCTCGCCATCTATGGTTCACAGTTTTCGGTCTCACTCATCAACTGGATTTGCGGCTTGATGGCTCCCCCCCGTCCGATCGATCAGATCGATTTTGGCGAGGAGATTCCGATTGATTGCCGGACCATCGTAGTTGTCCCGACGATGCTGTGCAGCCCGCATGGCCTGGAGTCACTCCTGGAGCAACTGGAAGTCCGGTTCCTGGCCAATCGAGATCGCAATCTCTATTTCGCATTGCTGACTGATTTCGGTGATGCGGACCATGAAACTCAACCGGACGACAAACAGTTGATTGATCTGGCGCGCCAGGGAATTGAACTGCTGAATCAGAAATATGCTGGCGATCGCAAAGACACCTTCTTCCTGTTCCATCGACCTCGTGTTTATAACGAGCAGGAAGGTGTCTGGATGGGGCGGGAGCGAAAACGAGGGAAGCTGACTGACTTTAATGCTCTGTTGTGTGGTGGCCGTACGGACGCCTTCAGTGTGATCGTGGGAAACATCCTGCCACTGTCGACGGTGCGCTATGTCATCACGCTGGATACGGACACGCAACTGCCGCGCGATACCGCGCAGAAATTAATCGGGTGCATGGCCCATCCGCTGAATCGACCGCGGTTCGACAAGGAGAAAGGCTGTGTTTCCCACGGATATGCCGTACTGCAGCCACGCGTGGCGGTGACGATTCCTGAAGGGACCCGCAGCAACTATAGCCGCATGTTCGCCGGCGATCCCGGGATCGATCCCTATACCAATCAAGTCAGTAATGTCTACCAGGATGTCTTCGGGGAAGGCAGCTTTATCGGCAAGGGGATCTACGATCTGCGGGCCTTCGAAGCGGCGCTGCATGGTCGGTTCCCCGATAATTGCGTACTCAGCCACGACTTGATCGAGAGCTGCTTTGCGCGCAGCGGTCTGGTGAGTGAACTGGAGCTGTTCGAGGGTTTCCCTTCACGCTATCTGGCCGATGCCAGCCGCCGGCATCGTTGGGTGCGTGGAGACTGGCAGTTGCTCGGCTGGTTGTTGCCCCGGGTCCCGCATACGCAGGGAAAAGTTCCCAGTCCGCTGAGCTGGCTGGCCTGGTGGAAGTTGTTTGATAACTTGCGTCGCAGTTTAATGCAGCCCGCATTGTTATTGATGTTGATCACAGCCTGGCTGTTAGCTCCCGGGGCTGCTGTCTTCTGGACCGTAACGGCACTCAGTTTAATCTTTCTGCCCGTTCTCGTAGGAGCCATCCCGGGACTGGTTCGAGTTCCGGAAGAGATGCCTTTGCAGTTGCATTTGAAGTCGAAAACACGGGACCTGTTCAAGCAAATCCTGCAAGAATTATACGTGATCTCCGTACTTCCGTATGAGGCACACTGGAATGTCGACGCGGTGATTCGCACGCTCTACCGGATGTGCGTCTCCCGGAAACGCTTGTTGGAATGGACGACCGCCAGTGATGCCGAACGCCGTTTAACCGGGAACCTGGCGGACCATTATGAGTTGATGTTCGCCCAGAGTGTCACCAGCCTGGGATTGGTGGCCGCGATCATTCTCTGGGCGCCAGCGGCGATGCCGGCGGCTGGGCCGTTCTTATTGCTGTGGTTGGCGGGACCGGCCATCGCCTGGCGGATGTCGCAGCCGATCGAAAAACGGCAGAAAAAACTTTCTCCGCGGCAACGGTTGCATCTGCGGAGTATTGCCCGGCGTACCTGGCACTACTTCGACACATTTGTCACCGAGCGTGATCACTGGCTGGCACCTGATAATTTCCAGGAAGATCCCAACGGCGTGATCGCCACGCGTACAAGTCCGACGAATATCGGAATGGGGTTGATCGCGAATCTGACGGCGTGGGATCTGGGCTATATTCCCACGGGGCAGGTTGTCGAACGAATCGGCCGAACGTTGTCCGTTCTCGAACAGATGGATCATTTTCGCAGTCATCTTTATAACTGGTACGACACGCGGACATTGCAGCCGATTGAACCGCGCTATATCTCCAGTGTAGATAGTGGCAACCTGGCAGGTTTGCTGCTGGTGTTGAAAGCGGGACTGGAAGATCTCGGTGATCAACCCCTGGTCCGCGGCGAGATGTTTGACGGGCTCGCAGACACGCTGAGGATCGCGCTGGAACTGTCGCGGACTCATTCCGCATCGAATGAGAGTGCACCAAACTCGTCCAATATGCGTGATGCGACGCAGCGTCTGGAACGACTTCTCGCGGAGTGTCGCGCATCGATTACGACCCTGACGCGAGCTCACCGGTTACTGGAGCGCATGGCGGCAGCGGCGTCGGACCTGGCCGGCAGTTTATCCGTTGTGGGCGATCAGCGCATTCACCAATGGGTGAAGGCCTTCGAAGCCCAGTGTCGAGATTTTGATTGTGAACTGTTGCGGCTGGCTCCCTGGATCGGTGCGACGCATCCGGTCCCCGAGTTTCATGGCGGCTCATCGCCCGAAACTCGGGGCCGTGCAGATCAAGTCCTGCATCTGATTGAAAAGTTGGACCACGGTTGCACGGTCAACGATATGGCTCGGCGTGCCGGTGAAATCCAGAGTGCCATTGAGGAACTCGTGTCGGTGAAGCCGGAGGAGCCGCGTAATGGGCAAATATCACCTAACGCATTGATAGCGCGCGCGGGCGAGTCTTCGGACAACGGTCGCGAAGGGTGGGTGCAGTACGCCGGTCTCTTCGAACAGGCCGCGCTGGAAGCCAGTCGTGCGACTCAAGCCTTGCAACTGCTGGCCCTGCGTTGCGGAAATCACGCGCTCATGGACTTTCGTTTCCTGTATGACGAAGACCGCGATCTGCTGGCCATTGGCTATAACGTGTCCGACCAGCGAATGGACAGCAGCTTCTATGATCTGCTGGCATCAGAAGCGCGAGTGGCCAGTTTTGTCGCCATTTCGCAGGGCCAGCTACCGCGCGAGCATTGGTTTGCGCTCGGGCGCATGTTGACCACGCAGGGGGGCGAGCCGACTTTACTGAGCTGGTCAGGATCGATGTTCGAATACTTGATGCCGATCCTGATCATGCCCACTTATGAGGGCACATTAATCGATCTGGCGTGCCGCGGGGCGGTCAACCGTCAAATTGAATATGGTCGCCAGCAGCACGTTCCGTGGGGTGTCTCAGAAAGTTGCTATAACGTCACGGATGCGAATCTCACGTATCAGTACCGGGCGTTCGGCGTGCCCGGTCTGGGACTGCAGCGCGGGTTGGGCGAGGATCTGGTCATTGCACCTTATGCATCTATTATGGGGGCGATGGTGGCACCCGTTGAGGCGTGTCGCAACCTGGAACGGATGGAAGAGGCCGGCTATCTGGGTGAATATGGCTTTTATGATGCGATCGACTTCACTCCGGCGCGCAGCGGGCCCACAGACGAGCCCGCAGTCTGTAAAACTTATATGGCTCATCA